>JAYTJI010000325.1:0-4826 GCA_043731245.1 Methylococcaceae bacterium
CCCGTGCTTTTTGTATATCGGTTTGCCAATCCAACCCCAGTGCATCATAACCCGCATCAGTCATGGATTCCAGCCAAAGTCCACCGCCTTTGGTAAATAAAATGGTGGGGATTTGCTGCCCTGCCACATCGGTTTTAAGTAATGCCCGGACTTGTTTGGCGTAGTAGAGTGAAAATTCAATATAATCTTCCGATGTCAACATCCCGCCCCAGGTATCAAACAACATGACAGCTTGAGCGCCCGCCTCAATCTGGGCATTTAAATAAGCCGCGACCGATTGCGCCAATTTATCCAGCATGACATGTAGTAGCTTGGGTTGCTCATACATTAAGCTTTTAACTTTCTGAAAACTTTTGCTGCTACCGCCCTCAACCATATAAGTTGCCAAGGTCCAGGGACTACCTGAAAAGCCAATTAACGGCACGCTGCCTTGCAAGGTTTTCCTGATTAACCGAACTGCGTCAACCACATAACGTAAATCGGTACCCGGATCAGGAATCGGCAGTTTTTTGACATCGGCAGCGGTTTTCACCGGATATTTAAATTTGGGGCCTTCACCCTCAGTAAAATAAAGCCCTAAACCCATTGCATCAGGAATAGTCAATATATCTGAAAACAAAATGGCCGCATCAAAATCAAAGCGCCTCAACGGTTGCATAGTTACTTCACAAGCTAATTCAGGATTAGTACACAGATTTAAAAAACTGCCTGCCTGCTCCCTGATTTCTCTATATTCCGGTAAATATCTTCCAGCCTGACGCATCATCCACACCGGAGTACGATCAACGGGTTGTTTTAAAAGGGCTTTGATAAAAATGTCGTTTTTTAAGGCAGTCATGTGTTGGGTTACAAAAATTTTAAAACTATTAATGATGAGAAACGCCGCTTAAGGCGATTTTGTGATGCTTCCGGCCTATTTTTTAATAGCGCTTATTTTTACCACCACTGAATGATGAAATTCAGAAGGTAATGACTTTCTGGACTCACTGGCTATCGCGAGGCTTGGAAAAGAACCATAAAGTAAGACAAACCTCGCTTTGCCGTTGGCTACTAGCTTAATATATCGTAAGTTTTGGATAAGCTGCGGATATTTTTTTAGAATATTTTTCATCGACTGTTCTTTTGATAACACCATTACCTGTAGCGTGTAATTGTCAATCGGTTGCGCCATTAACCATCGTTCGCCATCAGTCTGATCAACTGAGGCCGCTATTTGCTCTTCGGTGATGGGCACAGTTTGCTGTGGCGGTATTATTGTCGGAGGTGATAACGCAGTATTATTTATTGCTTTGCCATCATCCAAGCCTTTTGCTTGTTCGTTATTAAGCATTAATGATTCAGTTATTTTCTGTTGTGCATCATTCAGCTGTTGATTATCGATTAGCGCCGCATCACCTATTTCAGGCTTGCTCTTCGTTAGGCTTCCTAAAACATTTTCTTCTGTAGGTTGCTCTGAGATAGTTGCAGTATTTGCTCGGCCTTGGGCGGTAATTTCAATGTCAGACGAACTCTGCATATCCGTAGACGTTTGTTTAACATTGTATTTTGATGCACTAAACCACTGAATCACTAATGCTAAAGCGACTAATCCGGCAACGGCAGCAATAAGGCTCCATAGTGAGTTATGGTTTTGTTTATCAATTTCGAAACCCGGTAACTTAGCGATAATTCGACCTGGAATGCCATGTGTATCGCGATAAATAGTTTCCGCGATGCCATCATTAAAGGCTGCTTTTGATCGGCTTTTTGTCGCCAAATGCTGTAGAAATTCACCGCATTGTGTTTCTGATAAAGGTGGAATTTCAATTAAGTGACAATCATCAATCGCACTATCCGAGCTGTTTTTCACAAACAAATCATCATGCGTTAAAATAAAAATCACTTTTAAAACAGGATTTTTCGCCGCATAGTCAATGATGGTATTTATCACGCCGGGAGCTAAATAACCGGCATCATCAAGCATTAAAACTATTTTCTTGTGTTGGCTTTCAACCAGCCGAAAAACGTCAGATAAATCCCGAACCTGCTTATCTTGCAGGATAATCTGGGCAGCTTGCTCTTGGATTTTGGCGAAACTTAAATTTTTATTACTTTGCACCAGGCAATAAAGCCATGATTCCATCTTGCTTTCTTGCAAAACTTTTAATAAAGTTGATTTACCAATGCCTTTAGGGCCGCAAACAACCAGAGCTTGCCGTGAATTGGAAATCAGGTGAATTAATAATTCAAGCTTCCGGGTTCGCTCTTCTGTTATCAGAGGATAAACAACTCTGTTTTTCTGCTCAACAAACGGCTCGCTCTCATGATACGTAACGGTATCATTTTCTACCATAGGTCTTAAGGGTCTGTGTTAATAGGTTTTGGTCGACATCTATTGGCAATGTAGCGGTACCAATACTTTTTAACAGAATCAGTCTGATTTGACCGTTCACATTCTTCTTATCAACAGCCATTAATTCTAAAAATCGCTCGACATCAATTTGTTCTGGAGGGGTTATAGGTAAGTTACATTTTTTGAAAAGCCCGGTAATTCTTTCCACATCGGCATCCGTTAGCCAGCCTTTTCTTCTCGATAAATCCGCAGCCTGGCATGTCCCTATAGCGACCGCTTCACCATGAAGATAAACACCGTAACCTGTACCCGTTTCAATTGCGTGACCAAACGTATGGCCTAAATTTAATGTCGCTCTTACGCCTGTTTCAGTTTCATCTTCTGCGACAATTTCGGCTTTATTAAGACATGACCGCTCAATGGCAAATGACAAGGCTTGCTTGTCTCT
Source organism: Methylococcaceae bacterium (assembly GCA_043731245.1). Lineage (GTDB taxonomy): Bacteria > Pseudomonadota > Gammaproteobacteria > Methylococcales > Methylomonadaceae > Methylobacter_C. The sequence continues at coordinate 2,781 of JAYTJI010000325.1, forward strand.
GGCCAATAATTTGCCAATATTATTTTCCAGCCATGCAAAAAATTCGGCATCCCTGATCAGGCCATATTTAATAACTTCGGCCAAACCTGCGGATAACTGCCGGTCATCCAGAGTATCCAAAACATCGGCATCAGCGATAACACATTGAGGCTGATAAAAAGCGCCGATCATGTTTTTACCCAAGGGATGGTTAACGCCGGTTTTGCCGCCAACCGAAGAATCAACCTGCGCTAATAAAGTGGTGGGTATTTGCAGAAAAGCAATGCCGCGTTGGTAACAGGCCGCAGCAAAGCCGCCCATATCGCCAATAACACCGCCGCCTAAAGCGATTAATGTCGCATTACGGCTAAATTTACTCGCCAACAATTTATCAAAAATGCGTGTAACCGTTTCTAAGGTCTTGAATTGCTCGCCATCAGGCAATATTACCGTTTCGACATCAAACCCGCGCAAATTTTTTAAAACTATATCCAAATACAAAGGCGCAATAGTCTCGTTAGTTACGACCACAACCTGCTTAGCCCTGATATATTGCGTGTAAAGCTCAGCCTGATTTAATAAACCAGAGCCTATGTAAATGGGATAACTACGGTCACCCAGTTCAACCAGCAACTTTTTCATCTTTACCGGTTAACCGCTCTATATTCTTCCAGGATATGACTAACAACCGCTTTGCTTTGCATAATACCGGTATCAACAATGAAGTCTGCACATGACAAATACAGATGCTCGCGTTGTGCGAATAAGGCTTCAATGCGCTCTCTGGGATTTTCTGTTTTTAATAAAGGCCGCTGAGTATCTCTACGCGTCCGCTCCAGTATTCTTTCTACAGAACATTGTAAATAGACAATAAAGCCATTGTCTTGTAATAACCGGCGATTTTCTTCACGTATAATCGCACCGCCACCTGTTGCCAGTACAATGCCTTTAAGTTGCGTCAATTGCTGAATCATTTTCTGTTCGCGATCCCTGAAACCTTCTTCCCCTTCAAACTCAAAAATGGTAGGAATATCGACACCCGTACTTTCTTCAATCGCTTTATCACTGTCATAAAAAGGCACCGACAGCGATTTTGCCAGCTGCCGACCTATCGTGGTTTTGCCTGCGCCCATAAGGCCAACTAAATATATATTCTCAGATCTTGTCATAACCCAGTCTAAATCCAATTGTGCATAAGTTCTTCAAAGGCCATGCCTTTGAGATAAAAATTTTGTTTCGTATTATCCATTTATGTTTCTACCTTAATGTAAAAAAGGATTGAGCACCGTTAATTGGGCATAAAACACCTGCCCATGTTGCATATCCTCAGAAAATAGCGCCTGGCAATCTGCGAGTAATGCAGCAGCAATAATCAGACTATCCCAGTGCGACAGTGAATAACGCTTTGCCAAGTCTATGGCTTTGCGAATTGTATGAGCATCAACTGCGACCACTGCGCATAAATCCAGCAAGCTTTCGGCTATCTCGTGGGCTTCCGATAACGAAAACCCATGTTTTCTGGTCAATACACTAACCGTTTCATTGATTACCTGAGTACTAATCACCGGCGCGTCCTGAATGATTGCAACAGGTGTGATTAAAAATGCGGTTTTTTTATTCGGGTAGGGTGCGCTGTGCGCACCTTTTCGGCGGCAAAGGTGGCGTGTGGTGCGCACAGCGCACCCTACCCAATTGCTAGCCTGAAATTAAACCGCACTTTTAGTCGCACCCATTCATTTACCCTCGACTACCGTTCACATAAGCCGCTGTTAATTCATGAACAGGCGCTTCAAAAATCTGTTTACAGTGACCAAATTCGATCAGGCATCCAGCCCGCTGTTCTTTAATCCAGAAAAAACCTGCGTAATTGGCAATACGCCGGGCTTGTGCCAAATTATGGGTCACGATTACGACTGTGTACTTCCCACGTAAACGCTGAACCAAATCTTCCACAACACCCGAAGAAATCGGATCTAAGGCGCTGCAAGGCTCATCCATTAATAATACTTTCGGTTGTAATGCTAAGGCTCTGGCGATACACAGCCGCTGTTGCTGTCCGCCGGACAG
>JAYTJI010000326.1:0-1312 GCA_043731245.1 Methylococcaceae bacterium
TTATAAGTTTCTATTTTATCACGCTGGGCAGTTATTTTCTTTTTTTGGCCATTCTGGACACTAATTCCGCTCGCTTTAATGGGTTTTGCAAGTCCCTCACTAGCCTGAAAATTCATCGCAATAAGCAAGGCGAGTTGGTTAACTGGACTTTGCCTTATACCCGTCTTGATGACGGGATTAACAATCCGTTTTATGAAAAGCTCCGTGTCTCAAGTATCGGCGATATTCTTAAATTTTCGGCAGAGGCCACCGGTTTTCTAAAATAATTTTCACATCTTCAGCCCAAATACGCGAAATCACACCCCGATCCTGAAGTTATTCATGCCTGTGTTATCGCCAATGCCACCGGTGTTGAAGCCAAAAAAATGAAGGCGATCAGCGATGTGAAAGAGCAAGATTTGGATCGGGTTAATAAAAGCTATATTCGCTATCAAACCCTCAGTGCCGCCAATGATGTGATCATGAACCATACCGCCAAGCTGCCCATTTTTGGCGAGTATAACTTAGCTGAGTACGGTGTTCACGCCAGTGTTGACGGTCAAAAATTGGCGACTAAATACAATACGATCAAATCCAGGCACGGGAAGAAATATTTTGGACTTCTGAAAGGCGTGGTCTTATTTGCGCTCAACGGCAATCATCTCCCCTTGTGTCTGAAAGTCATCGGTGCGAACCAGCACGAAAGCCACTTCTTACTGGATATTGTCGAAAGTAATACATCAGATGTTGAAATTACGGCGGTATCCGGCGATATGCACAGCATTAATCGCGTCAACTTTGCCTTAATGTATCTGTTCGGCTATCGATTTATGCCTCGCTTTACTCAGCTATGTAATAAATCAGATCATAATCTGGTGAGCTTCGATGAGATCGACAACTACGCAAAACACCTTATTAAGCCCAGCAACAAGGTTAATAAATCGCTCATTATTAAGGAATGGGATAAGGTTTTGAGAATTCTAGCCTCTCTGGCAATCAAAAAGACCACGCAAAGCCAGATTGTTAGTAAATTGTCATCTTGTAAAAAGATCGATCCGACCTTAAAAGCCTTGATTGCCTTTGATGAAATCATCATGACCGATTATTTGCTGGATTATATCGATAGCAGGGAAATCCGCGAAGTGGTGCAAGGTTCATTGAACCGTGGCGAATCCTATCATCAGTTAAGCTCTACCATTGCAAAAGTTAGCGGCGGTAGGATGCTCAATGGAAAAACTGAAATTGAACTCGACATTAATGCCGAATCCATACGGCTCATTGCCAACGCGGTGATTTTTTATAATGCGACCATTCTATCGGCGCTTTATCAGCA
>JAYTJI010000327.1:0-11898 GCA_043731245.1 Methylococcaceae bacterium
GTTGGATACGCTCACTCGGCGCTTCATAGCGCCGCTCTGTGCGCGGTAGTTCCATAAACCCGGTTGGTTTACCCATCTTCAATACCTTCTTTAAAAAAAACGGTTACGCGGTGGCGGATGCAGATGCTTGTTCTGCCTGAATCTGTTTAAGCGCTGCGCGGTAATCGACCGGCATCACTTTGATAAAACGCGGCAAATATTCACTCCAATTTTCCAGAATATGTTGCGCACGCTGGCTGCCCGTATAGTGCTTATGATTTTGAATCAAACGTTTCAAGCGCTGAGCATCGTGACGGGTCATATCCGTCATGATATGGACACGACCATGTGTTTCCATGTCACCGCCTTGGTGCGCCAAAGTTTCCAGATTGTCATCTTCGGCTGGAATTGGTTCAAGCTCAACCATGGATAAATTACACAACTGATCAAAGTTGCTTTCTTTATCCAACACGTAAGCCACGCCCCCTGACATACCGGCTGCAAAATTGCGTCCGGTTTTTCCAAGCACGACGACGACACCACCGGTCATGTATTCACAACCATGATCGCCCACGCCTTCGACGACGGCTAAAGCACCCGAATTGCGTACCGCAAAACGCTCGCCGGCAACACCATTGAAATAGCATTCACCGCTGATTGCACCATAGAGCACCGTGTTGCCAACGATAATATTCTCCGCAGGATCAATAGGACAGTCTTTAGGGGGATAAATAGCGATACGTCCGCCGCTCATGCCCTTCCCTACATAATCATTGCCTTCGCCTTCGAGTTCTATGCTGATGCCTTGCGCCAAAAACGCACCGAAACTTTGTCCTGCGGTGCCTTTGACACGAATCGCGATGGTATCGTCGGGTAAGCCTTTATGTCCATAGCGTTTGGCGACTTCGCCGGATAACATCGCGCCAAAGGTTCTGTTGACGTTGCGCACAGGCGTATTGATTATTACTGCCTGTCTGTGTTCCAGTGCTGGTTGAGCCTCTGCAATCAGTTGATGATCTAATGCGTGCTCTAAACCATGATCCTGACTTTCGCAGTGATGAACAGCTGTGGTGGAGTCAACATCGGGTTTGTAAAAAATCCGGCTAAAGTCCAGTCCTTCCGTTTTCCAATGCGAAAGCGCATGCTGCATATCCAGTTTATCCGAGCGCCCTACCATTTCCTCAATGCGGCGGAAACCGAGCTTGGCCATCCACTGACGCACATCTTCGGCGACCATAAAGAAATAGTTCACGACATGTTCGGGTTGTCCGGTAAAACGCTTGCGTAGCTCAGGATCTTGTGTGGCTACCCCGACCGGACAAGTATTCAAATGGCATTTGCGCATCATCAAACAGCCCGTAACGATCAATGGCGCAGTGGCAAAGCCAAATTCATCGGCACCTAACAATGCGCCGATAACCACATCACGCCCCGTGCGCAAACCGCCGTCAACTTGCACAGCAATGCGTCCGCGGAGTTTATTAAGCACCAGTGTTTGATGCGTTTCCGCAAGGCCAATTTCCCAGGGTAAACCTGCATGTTTGATGGAAGTCATCGGACTTGCGCCGGTACCGCCGTCATAGCCGGCAATGGTGACATGATCTGCATGGGCTTTGGAAACACCCGCAGCAACGGTTCCTATGCCCACTTCTGACACTAATTTGACGCTAATTCGCGCTTGGGGGTTAACGTTTTTTAAATCATGGATAAGCTGCGCCAAATCCTCTATCGAATAAATGTCGTGGTGCGGTGGTGGTGATATTAAACCGACGCCTTGCGTGGAATGACGTACTCTGGCGATAACGGCATCGACTTTATGGCCAGGCAGTTGTCCGCCTTCACCGGGTTTCGCGCCCTGGCTGATTTTAATTTGAATATCGTCAGCGTTGACCAGATATTCAGTGGTCACACCAAAACGTCCCGATGCCACCTGCTTGATCGCAGAACGCATGGAATCGCCATTAGGCAAAGGCTTAAAGCGTTCGGAAAGTTCTCCGCCTTCGCCGGTATTGGATTTGCCGCCGATGCGGTTCATGGCAATCGCCAGCGTGGTATGTGCTTCATAAGAAATCGAACCGAATGACATCGCCCCGGTCGCAAAACGTTTGACAATTTCTGCGGCCGATTCCACTTCATCCAATGGCACCGGATTGGCTTCTTCCTTGAAGGTCATTAAGCCGCGCAAAGTCAACAAGGCTTCGTTCTGCTCATCGATTAAGCGGCAAAAGTCAGCATACAAGTCAGGGTTATTGGTGCGCGTCGCATGTTGCAGTGTGCTGATGGTTGCAGGTGTCCAGGTATGCGCTTCACCGCGTATGCGATAAGCGTATTCCCCGCCAATATCCAGAGCATCGCGATATAACGGTGCGCTACCAAAAGCAAGGCGGTGACGGCGCAATGTTTCTTCGCTGATTTCCAGCAAACCGGCACCTTCGACAGTGCTGGTTGTACCGGTAAAATAGCGTTCTAAAAACGGCTCTGCCAAACCGATGGCATTAAAAATTTGCGCACCGCAATAAGATTGATAGGTTGAAATGCCCATTTTTGACATTACTTTAAGCAAGCCTTTAGAGACCGCTTTAACGTAACGCTTGTGTGCTTCATACTCTGTGAGGTCGGCTATGTCATTGCACAGCTCGGAAAGTGTGTCAAACGCCAGATAAGGATTTACCGCTTCTGCGCCATAAGCCGCCAGCAGCGCAAAATGGTGAACTTCGCGAGCTTCGCCCGTTTCCACAACCAAACCTACTTTTGTGCGCAAGCCTTCCAGCGTCAGGTAATGATGCACCGCAGATGTTGCTAATAACGCAGGGATGGCAACATGAGCCGCATCCAGATTACGATCAGAGAGCGCCAGGATATTGTTACCTTCTTCGACAGCCTGTTTTGCCGCAAGACAAAGCTTATCGAGTGCCCCTTCCATGCCGCTCGCCCCCAAATCCAAAGGATAACAAAGCGTTAAGGTTTTGGTTTTAAAGACACCGCCCGTGCGGGTTTCGATACGACGGATTTTTTCCAGATCCTGATTGGTCAAAATGGGCTGCTCCACTTCCAGGCGCATGTGCGTACCCCCCTCATCCAGACCTAACAGGTTGGGCCGTGGGCCGATAAGCGAAACCAGCGACATAACCAATTCCTCACGGATTGGGTCTATCGCTGGATTGGTAACCTGGGCAAAGCCTTGTTTAAAATAGTCGTACAATAAGCGCGGACGTTGCGATAACACAGCTAACGCCGCATCAATACCCATTGAACTAATGGCTTCCTGTCCAGTTTGCGCCATCGGTTTTAAGATAAATTCGAGGTCTTCCCGGGTATAACCAAACGCTTGCTGCCTGTCTAAAAGGGTATTTGCATCCGGTGCCATTGCTGAAATTTCGGGCGGCAGATTAGAAAGCAAAATTTGTGTTTTGTCCAGCCACTCGGAATAAGGGAAACGAGCCGCCAAATCCGTTTTTAATTCTGTATCATCAATTATACGTCCTAGGACGGTATCGATCATGAGCATCTTGCCCGGTTGCAAACGCCATTTTTTAATGATTTTATGCTGCGGTATGTCCAGTACGCCCATTTCCGAAGCCATTATAACGAAGTCGTCATCAGTGACCAGATAACGTGCAGGACGTAGACCATTACGATCCAATGTTGCACCGATCTGTCGGCCATCAGTAAAAGCAATGGCCGCAGGGCCGTCCCAAGGTTCCATGAGAGCGGCGTTGTATTCATAAAACGCCCGCAATTTTTCATCCATTAGGACATTACCGGCCCATGCTTCAGGAATGAGCAGCATCATGGCGTGGGCGAGCGTGTAACCGCCTGCCACCAATAATTCAACGGCATTATCGAAACACCCAGAATCTGATTGCCCTTCGGCAATTAATGGCCACAGCTTATGGACATCCTCGCCTAATACTTTGGATGCAATTGAATGCCGCCGCGCTGCCATGCCATTCACATTGCCGCGCAAGGTATTAATTTCGCCATTATGGGCAATCATGCGGAATGGGTGAGCCCGATCCCAGGTCGGGAAAGTATTCGTAGAAAACCGCTGATGCACCAATGCCAAAGCACTGACCATACGTTCATCGAGCAGATCAGGGTAAAACGGCCCAACCTGATTCGCCAGCAACATGCCTTTGTAAACCAAAGTGCGGGTCGATAACGAGGGCACATAAAAAGAGTGACCATTTTCGAGATTCAAATCACGGACGGCATTTTCAACTTGCTTGCGAATCACAAACAACTTGCGCTCAAAGGCATCTTGATCAGGGCAATCCGCACCGCGCCCAATAAAAATCTGCCGGATAAACGGCTCAACCCCTTTTGCCGAGTCGCCCAATTCGTGATTATCAACAGGCACATCACGCCAACCCAACAGGTTAGCTTTTTCCTGGGCAATGATGTCAGTAAACAGCGTTTCGCAACGCGCCCGATCAGATACATCGCGCGGCAAAAACACCATACCTACTGCATAATCCCCTTCTGCAGGCAGTGATAACCCTTGTTTAGCACACTCAGCACGTAAAAAAGCATCGGGCATTTGAATCAAAATTCCTGCGCCGTCGCCAGCATATCGATCAGCACCGACTGCACCACGATGGGTCAGGTTCCTAAGTAATTCCAACCCCTGACTTACAATCGCATGGCTTTTTTGGCCTTTGATATGAACGATGAAACCCACGCCGCAAGCATCATGTTCATGGCGTGGATCATATAAACCTTGTCTGGTTGGTAGCGTACTTTGACTCATGGTCACCTCTATAAAAAATATTACAAAAGGGTTACTATTTCCCTTTACGAACCCCCGTGCTGCGCCCGGTCTGATGCTTCCATCAGGCTGCACAAATGGGCAAAACCGTTTAATTATACGGACGACTGGAAAGGCTGTCACGCAGTCTTTTACTGCATTAACTAACCAATCACACGTATTCGGTTTATAGTTATGAATTCAACAACTGAAAATGTCAATAAATTTTATAACAAGCTCCAATTGACTTTAATCATAGTGAACACCACTCCCTATGGCATTTGTAGCTTGCAAATTTCATGCCTATGAATCGGTTCAACAAGACTTCATTATCTGATAGTGATCTTAAGAGGTTATTAATCTATCTCGCTAAATAGATGTATTTTGCTTAATCACTAAATAAATATGGTATCTTTCTTTATGAGTTAAATGCTCGAACAGGCTGTTGGACATCTCTTTAAACTGTTAGTTTGGCAGACGGAAAAACTTTTTAAGGAACATAACATTTATCGCGTAAATTCGCGCTACTAATGGTTAATTAATTATGAAAGAAAAATTTGATGTTGTCGTTGTAGGCGGCGGCATGGTCGGCGCTGCGGTTGCTTGTAGCTTAGGAGGGAGTTCATTAAAAGTTGCTGTGATCGAAAGTTCGCCGCCCCCGCCTTTTGCCCCCGATCAACCCCATGATTTACGGGTTTCAGCGCTCAGTATCGCGTCCAAAAACATACTTGACACCGTGGGTGCCTGGGAGGGCGTGGTCAGCCGACGATTTTGCCCATTTCGGCGGATGCGTGTTTGGGAAACGGCTGGGGATACTGAGTTTTGCAGTGATGATATTAATTACCCTGAGTTAGGCTATATAGTTGAAAACCGGGTGACTCAATTGGCGTTATTGGAGCGCTTGCAGGAATTTGACAATGTCGAGCTGATATGCCCAATCAATATTAATAAAATCAATTACTCCATTGGAAATCCTAGTTTAGTGGAACTATCAGATGGACGGTTATTATCTGCAAAAGTGCTGGTTGCAGCCGATGGCGGACAGTCCAGAGTCCGGCAAACTGTGGGTCTGGGTGTAACCAGCTGGGATTATAAACAACATGCCCTGGTGATTTATATTGAAACCGCTTACGGTCAGCAGGACATAACCTGGCAACGCTTTGTCCCCAGCGGGCCGCAGGCGTTTTTACCGTTGACGGGGAATTACGGCTCTATCGTCTGGTACAACTCCCCCGATGAAGTTAGTCGATTAAAAGCCTTATCATACGACGCGTTAAAGACCGAACTGGTTGCAACGTTCCCTGATTGTCTGGGCAAAGTGAACAGCGTACTGGGTGTAGCAAGTTTTCCGCTGAAACGACAACATGCCCAGGCCTATGTTAAACCCGGCGTGGTTCTGGTCGGCGATGCGGCGCACATGATTAATCCTCTGGCAGGGCAAGGCGTTAATATCGGCTTGCTGGATGCTGCGGCATTGGGCGAAGTGTTGATTGATGCGGCGCAAAAAGGTCTTGATCCCGGTGATTTAAGCGTTTTAAAGCGCTATGAAAAGTTGCGCCGCAATGAGAACCTGAAAATGATGACCGTCATGGATATTTTTTATCAGGTGTTCAGTAATGAGGCGTTACCCGTAAAATTGCTACGCAATCTGGGCTTGGGACTGGCTGAACGCATTTTGCCCGCTAAAAATAAAGTCATGCGCAGTGCGATGGGATTAGAAGGTAACTTACCTAAGCTGGCACGGGGGGAACCGCTTATCTAAATATGTTTTTCACAAGCAGCTCATTGCTGCTAAGCTGGATTTATTGGTTCCCGGCAGTTAGCCTGACACCTTGGGTCGCCGGGTTTGACAGAGAAGAATCGATACCTATGCCAAGATTATTTTTCGCCACCAAAATCTAGCAACTTCCCCATAGATTTACATTAAAAATCAATAAAATGTAATCAATCCTGAACACTTTTTTAGCTATAAATCATCCTGGCACTTTGTATTTAAGATACATGTATTGAACCATCAAAGATATAAACCGCTCAAGCAACAGCATATCTTCATGCCACCCAACAGGATTTATTCTTTTTTAAAAAATCACAACATGGAACAATTCATGCTTGCAATATTACATGCAGCTTACTAAAAAATATAATTGTTACAATAAGCCAAACTAGCCATCGAGCAATAGGAAAAGAAATTATGACCATTCGCGTCGCCATTCGTCACAAAACGAGTTACAACTTCGATAGACCTGTCGCTTTGTCGCCGCATGTCTTTCGATTACGCCCGGCAGTCCATAGCCAAACCCCCATCAAGGCTTACGCTTTGCGCATTGAGCCGAAAAATCATTTTATCAATTGGCAGCAAGACCCTTTCGGCAACATTGTTGCACGCGTGGTGTTTCCTGATAAATGCGAAAAACTCAGCGTTGAGGTGGAAGTTGTCGCCGATATGACGGTGATTAATCCCTTTGATTTTTTTGTTGAGGATTATGCCGAAAACTACCCCTTTAACTATGATTCTCTCACGTTCAAAGAACTGCAACCTTATCTGGAAGTTACTGAAAAAGGCCCGCTATTACTACAATGGGTAAAAGATTTCGACGCTAATAAGCGCTCTATCAATGATTTCTTAGTCGACATTAATCGCACCGTTTTTGCAGCGCTCAGCTATAACATTCGCATGGAAGTAGGCATACAGAGCTGTGAAGAGACCCTGGAAATGCGCAGTGGTTCATGTCGGGATTCGGCGTGGTTATTGGTGCAAATACTCCGGCATCTTGGGCTGGCTGCGCGTTTTGTATCGGGTTATCTGGTACAGCTTACCTCTGATATAAAGTCGCTGGACGGGCCATCCGGGCCTGAACATGATTTCACTGATTTACATGCGTGGACGGAAGTTTATATTCCCGGAGCGGGTTGGATAGGACTGGATCCTACGTCGGGGTTATTGACGGGCGAGGGTCATATACCACTAGCGTGTACGCCTGATCCAGCCAGTGCTGCACCGGTAACCGGCGGTACTGACAAATGTGAAGTGGAATTTGAATTTAGTAATACCGTAGATCGCTTGCATGAGGATCCTCGAGTTACTAAACCTTATACCGAAGAACAGTGGTATCACATAGATGCCTTGGGGCAATATGTTGATAAGCGGCTGCTAGACGATGATGTCCGGCTGACAATGGGGGGCGAGCCTACCTTTGTTTCAGTCGATGATATGGAAGGCGATGAATGGAATACGCACGCTGATGGTGCAAACAAGCGTGAACGCGCACAACAATTGACCATCCGTTTGCGTGATGTGTTTGCCAAGGGAGCGATGTTGCACTATGGTCAGGGCAAATGGTATCCCGGCGAGCCTTTGCCGCGTTGGCAATATGGTATTTTTTGGCGTAAGGATGGCACATCGGTCTGGCGCAATCCCGCGCTACTTGCCGATATTAATAAGGATTACGGTCATACTGTCAAACAGGCGCAAAAATTTATTCAGCAAATCAGTCAGCGTTTGGGGGTGCATTCCCGATACATAGTTACGGCTTTTGAAGATAGCTTTTATTATCTCTGGCAAGAAGGCACGCTACCAGAAAACCTTGATCCACTAAAAAGCAACCTGAAAGACTCAATTGAACGTAAAACCTTAACCAAACTATTGGATACCGGTTTAGATCAACCTGCCGGCTTTACGTTACCGGTCAAGTGGGATTGGGCAAATCAAAGCTGGAAAAGTGGCCCTTGGGATTTTCGTCGTGGCGCAATGTTCCTGATTCCGGGCAATTCACCAATGGGTATGCGTCTACCGTTAGACAGCTTACCTTGGGTTGCACCTGACAAACGCGATACTCAGGAACCCCAAAGCCTGTTTGGAGACTTACCCGATTTGGGTGACTATTATGGTGAGGTAACACGTCGATACAGCCACATCGAAACCAAAAAAAATGACCATCCGGAAATTATCGAACAGGAGCCGGGTGATATTGACACTGTGGAAGTTGAAGTTCCGCATACCGCACTGTGTGTTGAAGCCAGAGAAGGCCGTTTGTATATTTTTATGCCGCCTTTAACTTCGTTGGAACATTACCTTGAACTGGTCGCGGCTATTGAAGCCACGGCTGAAAACCTGGCAATGCCCATCGTTATGGAAGGTTATGAGCCGCCGCGCGATTATCGCATCGAACGCTTAATGGTTACGCCTGACCCTGGTGTCATTGAAGTGAATATTCATCCATCTAAAACCTGGCAGGAGCTGGTGGAAAAAACCACCATTCTTTATGATCAGGCGCACCAAACCAGGCTGGGTACCGAAAAATTCATGCAGGATGGCCGTCATACCGGAACGGGTGGCGGCAACCATATTACCATGGGTGCGGAAATGCCCACCGACAGCCCGTTATTACGTCGCCCTGATTTATTACGCAGCCTGATTACTTATTGGCAGCATCACCCAGGCTTGTCATATCTATTTTCAGGCATGTTTATTGGCCCTACCAGTCAGGCACCGCGCGTTGATGAAGGTCGGGATGAAAAACTCTATGAGCTGGAAATTGCCTTTCAACAGATACCTGAAGGCGAAGTCCCGGCACCGTGGCTGGTTGATCGGTTGTTACGGCATTTATTGACTGACATAACCGGTAACACACATCGTTCTGAATTCTGTGTTGATAAACTTTATTCGCCTGACAGTTCAACGGGACGACTCGGCATTCTCGAACTGCGCTCCTTTGAAATGCCTCCCCATGCGCGTATGTCATTGGTACAAACTGTGTTAGTGCGGGCCTTGATTGCCTGGTTCTGGCGTGAACCCTATAAACACGATTTAGTGCGCTGGGGGACTGAGCTGCATGACCGTTTTATGTTGCCGCATTATGTCCGCGAAGATATGAAACAAGTGACTAAAGACCTGCAACGCGCAGGTTTTGCCTTTGATCTGGAATGGCTGGAACCGTTTTTCGAATTCCGCTTTCCTCGCTATGGCAATACCTTGATTGACGGCGTTGACATGGAATTGCGTTTTGCAATTGAACCCTGGCATGTACTGGGCGAAGAAGTCAGTAGCACAGGCACAGCGCGTTATGTAGACTCATCGGTTGAGCGGATACAGGTATCGGTGACCGGCTTTACTGAAGAACGTTATGTCATAGCCTGTAACGGCAGACGTTTGCCTATGCGCAACACCGGCCGTAAAGGTGAGTTTGTTGCCGGAGTGCGTTATCGGGCATGGCAGCCACCCTCGGCATTGCATCCCACTATTGCGCCGCATACACCACTGGTTTTTGACATGATCGATACCTGGAATGGCCGCTCAGTAGGCGGCTGTACTTATTACGTGGCTCATCCCGGTGGTCGTAGTTACGATGATTTCCCCGTTAATGATTACGCTGCGGAAACCCGGCGCATGACACGTTTTTGGGACTACGGACATACCCCGGGTGTTATAATTCGCCCACCGTTGGCTTCATCTCCGGTTGCGGCGTCTGATAAACCGTTGCGGACTAAGTTTAGCATTACTAATGCAGTACCCAGAGCTATGGCGCCACCTGCCGAAGAGTTAAGTTTAGAATATCCTTTTACGCTGGATTTACGCCATCGCAACCGTTAATGGCAGGGGCGCGTTGCGTGCGCCCATTATGCTATTTCGTGTGAGTTGGCGCAGAAGGGCGGATGCAATCCGCCCCTACCCTCGTGGCAGTTCCGTAGATTAGATCATAGAACAACCGGATATAAATAACGACACATTACTATGGAGATTTATTTAAATGAGCGATAAATTAAAACTGCTAGACCCGGCAATTTTGACATTGGCCGATAAAAGTTATTCATTGCCTACTTACATCGGTGTTGAGGGTGAGAAAGCGATTGATATTACCAAGCTACGCAACCAGACCGGTTATGTAACACTGGATGATGGTTACGGAAATACTGGAGCATGTGAAAGCGCAATCACTTATATCGATGGCGAAGAAGGCATACTCCGTTATCGCGGTTATCCTATTGAAGAACTGGCCGAAAACTCGCGTTTCACTGAAGTCGCCTATTTGTTACTGCATGGCGAATTGCCAAACAACGGACAATTATTGCAGTTTTCGACGCAACTGAATGAATCATCGATTATTCATGAAGACATGCACCATTTTTTTAACGGTTTCCCGCGCGGCTCCCACCCCATGGGCATACTTGCAACGATGGTTGCATCGCTGTCGACTTTTTATCCAGTCCCTGACCAGCTCGATGAAACCACTGAAGCACAAATTGTCGCCAACCTGATTTCTCAAGTGCGCACCATTGCGGCATTTTCCTATAAAAAATCCATAGGCGAACCACTGGTTTACCCTTCCTACAAGCTTAAGTTTGTGCGCAATTTTCTCACTATGATGTTTGCATCCCCAGTGCGTGATTATGAACTGGATGATGATATAGTGCGTGCTATTGATATGTTCCTAATCTTGCATGCCGACCATGAACAAAACTGTAGCACATCTTCGGTACGTACCGCAGGCTCCAGTTTGGCCAATGTTTATGCGGTGGCTTCTGCGGGTATTTCTGCCCTTTGGGGGCCACGTCACGGCGGGGCCAATCAGGAAGTCATCAAAATGCTTGAGCAGATACACGCCGAAGGTGGCGATGGCACCGAGTTTATTAATCAGGCCAAAGACAAGAATTCAACAAGTCGGCTGATGGGTTTTGGCCATCGGGTGTACAAGAATTTTGACCCGCGTGCCATGGTATTAAAAAAGCATTGTGACAAACTGCTGAATAAACCCGGCGTCTCCGATCCCTTATTCGATATTGCCAGGCGTTTGGAAGAAATTGCATTGAAAGATGACTACTTCATTTCCCGGAAACTGTATCCCAATGTCGATTTTTACTCTGGCTTGATCCTCCGCGCAGCCGGGATACCGACCAATATGTTTACCGTTTTATTTGCCATTGGCCGGATGCCAGGATGGCTGGCGCACTGGCGCGAAATGATTCACGGTGAAACGGTTACTATTTACCGTCCGCGTCAGATATACACGGGCGAGACATTGCGCCATTATCAGGATATTGACCACCGGACATGAGCGGGAGCACCCTTTAAAACAACCTTGTGAGCATGGCTTTCCGCTAACTTACAATCCCCTCTGTGGGCATAAGTATCTACACAATTTTAGTTAGGATTGTAGGCCGGAATAAGACTTTTT
>JAYTJI010000328.1:0-7761 GCA_043731245.1 Methylococcaceae bacterium
ATTGGCGATTGCTGAAGTTAAGGCGGCATTGATTGCCAGTGTATAGACTTCATCCCCCGTATCAAGTGCATACCTCAGTACCAGATAGCAGCCGATGCCGAGCAGGCTCGACGTAGCGATGATGTTTTCAGACGTTGAAGCGGTTGTAGACTGCGGTGTTTTTGCCGTGTTAGTCATTTGGGAACCTCTAAAAATTGCACTTCGACTGTTCGACAAGCTCACAGCTCAGTGCGAATGGTGATCTTTTTAAATTAGTCGCTTACCCGTTCTTGCTGAGCCTGTCGAAGCATGAATAAGCAATTTTTAGAGGTTCCCATTTTTAATTATTGTGAAATTTGTGTAGCTTACCCAGCGTGCAAAGTTTTGATTCAATAATGATTCTGACCTGCATTGCTCTAACTTCTGCATCTATACAAGACGGTAACATGGCTTATTTGTCTAGCGTTTTTTTGTTACCATTCCACATGGCTTTTGCCAGGTTTTCGCGGTGTATATAGCTTTCAATAATTACTCCGGCGATATGCACAAATACCAACAGCAGCGTAAAGTTGGCAAAAAATTCATGCACTTCTTCCCAAAGTTTTTCATTGCTTGACCCTATCATATTGGCTAGAGGGCCAGCGCCTTGATCCGCACCGTAAACAGCAAACCCTGTGATGGAAGCCATTAACAGACTGACAAGTAATACGACAATCATCGCAGCGCCCGCCGGATTATGGCCAAGGTAACGTTTAGCTTTTAAGGCGATAACATCTTTAATATAAGCAATTGAGTTAACAGGGCTGCATAAAAAATTTGAGAAGCGGGCGTAATCATTGCCTATAAACCCCCAAACTAATCTGAATAATAGTAAAGCAAATACCAGATAGCCCGCCCAAACATGAATTATTATTAGCTCATCCCCTGTCAGGTAAGCGATAAAAAATCCGGCAACCAGTAACCAGTGGAATATTCTAAGTGGAAGATCCCACACTTTAATTAACGCTTGTGCCTTCATTTTGTACTCCATAAATTATGTATGCTCCTACTCTAGCGCATCATACTGAAATGTAGCTGAAAAAACATCCCAGCGGATGATAGGTTAGAGCGAAAATACTGGCCTTGGGTTGATTTTGGCAGAGAGTAATAGGAGACAGACCTTGAGGGTCGTAACTCAGGGACTTTTCCAAGCTAGGTTTTCTTGGATTCTCAGCAATTGGCCCATGGAACAACGCGGAATGCGGGAGAGTTCATACCACGATTTCCTGTATTCTGTTGCACTCCATACGGACTAAGCAATACAGAACCCTCGAATTTTTAAGTTCAAAAAAAATAAAATCATAACCCATTGATATTAAAAATATGTTTCCCTGGATTTATATGTGCTTGCTTTGCTACATGAGCAACCCAACATAAACCCTGAAGATTTATGCTAAAGTGAAGTTTTTGATTAAAGACGAGTTATGACTATGAGCTTAGAGATTAGAATTACCCATAACCCGCTTCAATGCGGAGGCAAACCTTGCGTTCGCGGCATGAGAATTCGCGTCAGCGATATTTTGCAAATGTTGGGCGAAGGCATAAGCAGCGCGGAGATTTTGCAAGATTTTCCCGATTTGGAGCTGCAAGACATTCAGGCGTGTCTGTTGTATGCCGCCCGTCGGGCCAATTTGGAACGGTTAGCGGCATGATCTACTGGATTGATGCGCAGCTGCCGCCGCAGTTGGCAAGCTGGCTTAACCAAACATTTAAAGTGGAGGCCTACGCCTTACGTGACCTGGGTTTACGTGATGCCGAAGACGAACAGATTTTTCAAAAAGCACGCCAAAAAGGCATTGTCATCATTAGTAAAGACAGTGATTTCGTCGAAATGGTATTGCGCTTGGGTGTGCCCCCGCAATTGCTCTGGGTTACTTGCGGTAACGTCACTAACCACCGATTGCAAAACCTTTTGACCCAGGTATTTTCTCGCGCACAGGAATTGCTGTTATCAGGTGAGGCTGTTGTTGAAATTGCCGACCTTGAAGCAACAAAAATCGCTTGATGTTTTATCGTTTCAACAACATTAATAAGTATGTTAGATTTTTCATCACACAATTAACCCTAAACGGAGCCATATTGCCAACGCTTACCTGTTTTTCCAGGCGATATTTTCTTAGATACTCAGAACTATTGGTAATCTCCCTGCTTGACTTCAGCAAATTAAGCCCTGGCACACACCCAAACATCCACCCGACTTACCCCCGCTTTCTTTAATAAACAGGCCAGCTCATGTGCAGTTGAGCCTGTGGTCATTACGTCGTCAAGTATTGCAATATGTTGGGCATGAATAGGTTTGAGCAGTGTGAACGCATTTTTCATGTTTTTGCGGCGTTGTTTTGCGGTCAAGGCGGTTTGATGCGGGGTGTTACGATGTCTAAGGCAGGAGGTCAAATCCAACGGGATTTGTAATTCCTTGGCAACGGTTTTAGCGATTTCAATCGCTTGATTGAAGCCACGCTGCCGGTAACGGGCTGTATGCAGCGGAACCGGCAGAATCAAGTCCGGTCTTTGCGCAGTTATTTTTAAGTGTTCAGCTAATAACAGGCCGAGTAAACGGGCATTTTTGTAATGGGCGCCAAATTTTAACGAAGTAATCAGGTGGCGCATTTCGCCCTGATAAATAAACGGTGCGTAAGTTTCATCAAAGGCCGGGTGCGTGCTCAGACAGCGTCCACAAAGGCTTGGTGAGGTTATTGGTGCTGCAAATATTTCGGCGCATCGATAACAGCACAGATTATTTCTGAGTAAGCGCTGATAACACGGGGCACAAAGATCGCGGCCGTTGAATCCTGTGTTGCCACACAAGATGCAGGTAGGCGGAAGTAAGTAATCCTGTATAATATTGATCCAGTTGTAACCCATTTTTATTCCATCAGGTTGACGAGTAACGTCATTGCTTGTCACTCATAACCTATTACTGTAGCTGGAGATTAACAGAATGTCTGCAAACCCTGCAATTAGCCGTCCCATTTCACTTGCCATCCGTCATGATTGGCAGCTGGATGAAGTGCAAGCGCTCTATGCGTTACCTTTTAGTGATCTGATTTTTAAGGCGCAAACGATACACAGAGAGCATTTTGACCCGAACGAAGTGCAAATCAGTAGCTTGCTGAGCATTAAAACCGGTTCATGTTCGGAAGATTGCGGCTATTGCCCGCAAAGTGCGCGTTATGATTCCGGCTTGACACCTGAGGCATTAATGCCGGTTGATGCGGTTTTGAAGGCCGCTCAGCAAGCCAAAGATCAAGGTGCATCGCGTTTTTGTATGGGTGCGGCCTGGCGTAAACCGAAAGATAAGGATGTTGAGCGGGTGATAGAAATGGTTCAGGGTGTTAAAGCGCTGGGTATGGAAACCTGTGTCACTTTGGGTATGTTGACGGATGCGCAAACGCTAAGGTTAAAAGAAGGCGGGTTGGATTATTACAATCATAATCTGGACACTTCAGAGGAATATTATTCTGAGGTCATCACTACGCGCACTTACCAGGATCGTCTGGATACCTTAGAGCGCGTCAGGGAGGCGGGTATTAACGTGTGCTGCGGCGGTATCATCGGTATGGGTGAGAGTGATATTGATCGTGCCAAGCTGTTAATGCAGTTGGCCAATATGCCTAAGCACCCTGAAAGCGTGCCGGTTAATATGTTGGTTCAGGTTGAAGGCACGCCATTAATGGGTACAGAGGCACTTGATCCGATTATTTTTGTTAGAACTCTGGCCGTTGCCAGAATCATGATGCCTAAATCGCGGGTGCGTTTATCGGCGGGCCGCAATAATATGAGCGATGAAATGCAGGCTTTATGTTTTCTGGCGGGGGCAAACTCCATTTTTTACGGTGACAAATTATTGACTACCGACAATCCTATGACCAATCATGATCTGGCTTTATTTGATCGCTTGGGCGTGTACTCCGGCGGTTCAAGTTACGCTTGATGACTGCTGCATTTTCTCAGTTACCGGACAATCTGGAGGCTATTGCGCAGCAGGGCTTGTATCGTTCCAGGCGTGTCATAAGCTCCCCTCAAGGCATCAATCTGCAAATTGACGGACGAAATATCGTCAATTTTTGCAGCAATGATTATTTGGGGCTGGCAAATCATCCTGATGTGGTCAGCGCCTTTAAAACCGCTGTCGATCATTACGGAGTTGGTAGCGGTTCGGCGCATTTAATCTGTGGACATAGCGCGGCTCATCATGCACTGGAAGAAGAACTGGCAGCATTCACAGGTCGCGACAGAGCCTTATTGTTTTCTACGGGTTACATGGCCAATATCGGTGTCATCTCGGCGTTGTTAGGCCGTGGCGATGCGGTGTTTGAAGATCGATTGAATCACGCTTCTTTGTTGGATGGTGGCTTATTATCTGGCGCAAGGTTTAAACGCTATGCACATGCCGATGTTGAAAATCTCAATGCTCATCTGAAAAAAGCAACAGGCAATAAATTGATCGTTACCGATGGCGTGTTCAGTATGGATGGGGATTTTGCCCCTCTGAAAGCATTATCTGTCGCGGCAAAAGCGGGTGATGCGTGGTTGATGGTTGATGATGCCCATGGACTGGGCGTAATCGGTGAGCGCGGCGGCGGGCTTCTGGAATATTATGGGCTTAATCAAAACGATGTGCCGGTGTTGATGGGGACTTTAGGTAAGGGCTTTGGCACGTTTGGCGCGTTCGTGGCGGGCTCTAGTGCGTTGATTGAAACGCTGATTCAGAAAGCCCGTACTTATATTTATACCACAGCATTACCCGCCGCCGTCGCTGAAGCAACGCGGGCAAGTTTAAAAATCGTTATTGCAGAAAGCTGGCGCCGGGACAAACTTAACAAACTGTCCGAGCGTTTCAGATTGGGGGCAGGGCAGTTAGGTTTGCAATTGATAAACCCAGTTTCCACTGAAAATCTTAATACCGTAGGTTGGGTTACGACTGCATGGATGCAGGAGGTAGAACAATGCCGGGAGCAATTGCCGAGCGATAGCGTAACCCAACAAATCGAAAACGGTGTGGCTAAATTACACTATGCCAATCCAGGCAACATAAACTCAGCCATCCAGCCCATCATAATCGGCGATAGTCAACGGGCAGTAGAAATCAGCAACGCCCTATTGAATGCCGGTTTTTTAGTCAGTGCAATTCGACCGCCCACAGTGCCTCAAGGCAGCGCACGCTTACGTGTGACTTTCTCGGCGTTGCACGAAGAGCAACATGTTGACCAGCTACTGGATGCACTGGATAAAGCAATCCGACTCTGAAATCATGACAAAAGTCCATCAACAAACCTTCGGCAAAGGCAAACCAATAGTATTGGTGCATGGCTGGGCGATGCACAGCGGTATTTGGCGGGATTTTGCGGGGCAGCTGGCGCAAAATTATCAAGTGACCTGTATTGATTTGCCGGGACATGGGCGTAGTGAAAAAATTGACGTCTTCACACTGGAGCGGATCAGTGAGTTGCTGGTCAATGCAGTTTCTGACGAAAGCAGTTGCTGGTTGGGATGGTCGTTAGGGGCGACGGTGGTGTTGGATATAGCGCAGCGCTTTCCTGAGCGAGTCACAGCGCTGGTTTTGCTGGCGGGAAATCCTGCATTTACCCAAACAGCGCAATGGCCGGGTATGAATATTGATTTGTTAGATGTTTTTGCCGGCCAGTTGAATGAAGATTGTCAGTCGACCTTATTACGCTTTTTATCCCTGCAAGTGAATAACTTACCCGATTACAAAACCTTATTGAGAAACCTGAAATTAGCCGTATTGGAATGTGAAACGCCAGACTCTGAAACCTTGCAAGGCGGCCTGAATATACTAAAACACGCCGACTTAAGATCTGCATTATCCGGTACAATCGTGCCAGTTTCTGTGATATTAGGCAACAGGGATACCTTGGTGCCGGTAAGTGCAGGGCAAAACATGCAGGAGCTAGCGCCTGCAATAGCACTTAACATTATTGATAAAGCCGGGCATGTACCGTTTTTATCACATCCGCAAGCCGTATTGACGATTATTTCCCGTTTTATGGATGAACAATGTACTTAGATAAAACCAGGATTAAGCGGTCATTTGCAGCGGCCTCGATAACTTACGACAGCGCCGCCGGATTACAGCGTACCGTGGGCAAAGCACTGCTTTGTGCCATTGATATTACGCAGTTGACCGGAACTTTATTGGACTTGGGCTGCGGTACAGGGTTTTTAACCGGCGAGTTGTTGGCGCACTCGAATCATGAAACCACGATAGCTTTGGACATTGCTTTGTCCATGTTGCAAACAACGCAAACCAAATTGGCTGATAAGCGCAATATAATCTACATATGCGCCGATGCAGAGCACTTACCCCTTGCTGAACAAAGTATTGATAACGTATTTTCCAATCTGGCCTTGCAATGGTGCAGAAATCTTGAAGCTGTTTTTACCGGCATTAAGCGGGCGCTAAAACCCGATGGTCAGCTGGTTTTTTCGACATTTGGCCCACAAACGCTAAACGAATTAAAAAGCGCCTGGGCAGTCGTCGATAACTATGCCCATGTTAATGCTTTTTACAGCGAAACCCAGCTGAAACAGTTCCTTCAACAAGCCGGATTTAATAATATAACACTTGAAAGCAAGCTTTATACCTCACGCTATGATTCCGTTTGGGTGTTGATGCAAGAGTTAAAATATCTGGGCGCACATCATGTGGTTGCTGGCCGCAACAAAAATATCACCACCAAAACAGCCATGCAGCAGATGATTGCAGCTTACGAAAAATACAGAATCAGTGATCAGATTCCTGCGACCTTCGAAGTTATTAGTGCTATTGCCAAGGTATAAATCGATATGGAACAAGGCTACTTTATAACCGGAACGGATACCAACGCAGGCAAAACCTGGGCGACCATCGCGCTGATGCGTTACTTTAAGTTGCACGGTAAAACTGTTGTCGGTATGAAGCCTGTTGCGTCGGGTTGCTTGTTCCACGATGGTCAACTGAAAAATGAAGATGCTTTGCTGATACAGGATAATGCTTCAGTAAAGATAGATTATGACTTAATCAATCCCTACGCATACGAATTACCCGTCTCGCCGCATATTGCAGGCATCAACAATCCGGTCAAACTAGCTACCATTGTTGAGCACTTTAATACCCTGAAATCTTTGGCTGAAATAGTGCTGGTTGAAGGTGCCGGAGGCTGGTACGCACCCTTGAATGATTATGAAGATATTAGCGATTTGGCAAAAGCACTGGCAATACCCGTCATTATCGTAGTCGCAATCAGGCTGGGCTGTATCAATCATGCAAAATTAACCTGGCAGGCCATACAACACTCAGGTATACCCTGCGCCGGTTGGATTGCCATGTGCGCTGATCACGACATGCTAAAACGTGACGAAAACATACAAACTATTAAAATGGCCTTGAATGTGCCATTGCTGGGTGTGTTGCCCTATCTGAGCAGTGCTGATTTTGATTTATTGGCGGATAGGTTGGTGTTGTAAACTGATTGATTTAGCAAGCGTCGGGTGTAAAGTTATGCGTCATACAACCAATAGACAATGTACGAATTGTTGTTGTGCCACACACATGACGCAAGCAAATAATAACAGTATTTAGCTTTTCGTTGTATTGGGTCTTTTTGCTTTATTAGCACTAAATGTGGTGCGGTACTTCCCAAAAACCTAAATTCCGAGCGAGGGATGAGACAACTTTATTCTTACGCTACAACAATGGCTATTTTAGGCGCTGCGGTTGATCCAAGTACGGGAATAGAT
>JAYTJI010000329.1:0-1031 GCA_043731245.1 Methylococcaceae bacterium
GGTGTTTCCAGATTACAATCAGAAGCAATAGCAATAATGTCCGGGTCGTTTGGGTACAGTAATGGTTTGTTCAATGAAGGTCGGTGCAGTTCAATTTTAGGAAATGACTCGGCTTTAAAGCCTTCGACCAGAATCAGATCCAGCTCAGATTGATCAAACAGTTTTAACTGGTCGTCCAGGCGCGGTTCTTGTTCTGGCGTGATCTCGGTAATGATTGCGCGTCTATGCGTCGATACCAGCATAACTGGCGACGCGCCTGCTTCCCGTAAGCGGAAACTGTCTTTTCCAGGTTGGTCTATTTGGAAATTATGATGGCTGTGTTTAATTAAACCGATACGTAATCCCTGCTGTTTTAAAATCGGGATAATTTGTGTCAGTAACGTGGTCTTGCCGGTTCCGCTGAAAGCGGCAAAACCTAACATCGGGATGTGGGCATGTTGCATAGTAATCAATTCATCAGACTGTTATCGTGGGTTGTCTTATTCTAAGGTATTATTGACCGGGGATCATTAATCCTGGAGAAAACATTGATTCGAATTTACCTGATTTTGTTACTGGTCGTCATTGCCTTTTTTGGCTTACGCGCTTTTCTAAAAGCGTCGCCATCCGTATTGGCTAACTACTCCAGGGTTTTATTACTATGTATTATCGGTGTGGCGCTGCTTTATTTAACGGCAACCGGACGGTTAAACTGGCTTTTTGCGCTGGTAGGCGTCGTTATTGCCTTTATGCTTAGATTAATGCCGACGCTACTTCACTATGCGCCTGACATACGCAGGCTGTGGCAGGAGTTTTCCGGTTCAAAACAGAACTCGTCACAACGGCAAAGCGATGCCAGCGCCAAAGGCAAAATGTCGGCTGAAGAAGCCTATGAGATATTGGGCTTAAAACCCGGCGCATCAGAGCAGGACATCATTGCCGCGCACCGAAAACTAATGCAAAAAATACATCCCGACCGTGGCGGATCCGATTATTTGGCCGCGAAAATAAATTTAGCCAAAAAGATTTTATTGAAAAGATAATCTGCTATG
>JAYTJI010000330.1:0-3570 GCA_043731245.1 Methylococcaceae bacterium
TGGGCGGCGAAGAGTTTATAGTCTTATTGCCGAACACCAACCGGAGCGAAGGCATTGTGGTGGCAGAACGCATCCGCCTGGACATAGAAAAAACAGTTATTACTCGAGTCGATGGCTCACCTATGCCCGGTATTACCGTGTCCATCGGCGTAACATCAAGTCATTCCGATTCTACGCCCGAGTCAATTTTGGCCGCCGCCGATAAGCAATTATACTTAGCCAAACAAAGTGGCCGTAACTGTGTCAGGTATCTTGGATTCAACTCTGAAAAGCCATAACATTATAGAGCACGGTAAGATATGCAGCACGTACTGTTTGTTGAGTATGCGACGAATGAAGTAGAGCCAGTCCTGAGCGAAATTGAAGATCCCAAGACAAACGGCTAAGCCTTATGGGAATCCCTATAATTATCCATCCATGCTTCGACTGTTCGACAAGCTCACAGCTTAGCACGAACGTATAACCAACTGATTTAAATTAACAACCGTTCGCACTGAGCCTGTCGAAGTGCAATTATTAAAAATCCCCTTAAGATTCCCCGCTGCGCCCGGAATGACAAGAGGCGCTGAATAGTTACGTTTGCATTTATGATTTTAATCAAATAGACTGCAACTGATTTAACTTACGGCATCTACATAAATTCTTATGGAAAAAGAAAGTGTTATAAAAATCAACCGCGGTGGGCTTGGCAGTTTGCTCAACAGCATCCAGACGCTGTTTGTCGGTATGTTGAGAATATGGTCGATCCCTATTGTATTGATGCTGAGTATCGCATCAGGATTTACCACTTACTATGGCTTGTCCTATTTTATTCTTCCCTGGATTGCACTGATAATTACAATTGCGATTCAATCTATTATTGTCATTTGTTCGCTGGAAATTGCCGGTATTCACTGGCAGGCAAACCGATTACGTTATTTAAGCGTCATGCTGTCGTTGTTGGTGGCTATCGCTGCATCCATTACTTTTTCGTATTTCAAGTTTTATGAAGTTTCTCAAAGTGAAACTATACGTATCAATCGTATCAACGAGATACGTACGGATGTTAATAAGTATTTGGCAGAGATTCTGCTTAGCAAAAGTGAAATGTTAAAGCAGCAAAACAGCGAGCTGGATAAGGCCAATACTGAGGTGTCTCAAGCTTATTTCGGAACGCATGCGCAAGTACCGGCGGCTAATAAAAATATAGTGGGTGAGGGGCCTTTTTGGAGACATTACAATCAACGCTATCAAGCAAAAAAGGCGCAATTTGATCAAGTCGACAAAGAATTTCATGCGCTGGACGAGCATATACGGACATTACAAACCAGCTTGAACCACCTGACAGTTGATACCGAAAATAACTTTCAAAAAGCCATCGCCGGTTTGCAGGAAGTGCAACTCAAATTTAATCAACTGGCTGCTAATGCCGGAAGCACTATTCCGCAAGCACCGATAATAATGACTTATGCCCAGTTTGTTCAGGGTGTGACACCATCTTTTGCCATGTGGAGTGATTTTTCATTATTTGCTTTTGCTTGTGCAGCCATGGTTGATTTTTTTACTTTTTTGTTGTCCTATCGATTGGAAAGCACTGCGCCCGGCCCGCTTTCCGATCAGGAACAAGAGCTGGCTTTTGAATGTTTGAGGCAATTTTCCGAGTTCAGAATCAATGAAAACGATGAGCTTGAAATGGTTATTGAAAAGTCTGATATTGAACGCGCCCGGCGTTATTCTGATTGGTCGCGGATGTTTGCCGTCGGGTTTTTATTAAGCCGTGGTTTTTTGCGCAAAATCGATGAAAGGTCGGTGGAGTTTGCGCCTAATCTTTATCCATTGATGGCCGAACGGATGATTACGCAGCTTCGGGCCATCAAAGCGCAGTCTGACACGAATCAGGTGACCCATGAGCAGTAATCTATCACCATTGGATGCCTGGTTAGCGGGCGAGAATAGTACATTCGATTCCGATCAATTATTTTGGGATCCCGGGTTTGACGCTGAACGCCGCGTTGTTGTTTCCAAGCTGGGGCCCTATCATAAGCTGTTTGAGCGCCCGCAAAATTTTTTCCCGCGTTTTTTCCATCGGGTGTATTCATTACCGATAGAAGACTGGCACTTGACGTTAAAAACACGACTTTTTAGTGGTTTTTGCACGCTAACAACGGAGTTACAAATCCATTTTCAACCGGCTCTTAAGTATGTAGAAAGAAATATGGACGCATTGCCGGAGGTAAGCCAGCAAATTAAAACCAGCTATGAAAGCGTGATAAAGGATATTGTCAATGCCGAATTAAATCATCTTAAAGATGGTAAGTGGGTGCAAACAGGCTTGGGGGAAATGGAGCGGCAAATTGAGATCGTCATTAATGAAACATTAATTTTAAAGCATATTCAGTGCCGGGCAATTTGTGCATTGACGCCGGTTTTTGAAGAACTTACCGATGATGAAAAGCTTGATGGTCGTTTCACTCAGGAATCGGTTTATCTCAATGTTATGCAAAAGAACTTTGAATTTCGCGAAAAACAAAGTCAGGAATTGTTTCGGCAGGAGGAAGAGCTGGACTTGTTACGTCTGGAACATAAGCAAAAACTACTGGAAACTATTAGTCAGGAAGATGAAATACGGCGCCAAAAACAAGCGCAGGAAGCTGAAGCAATCAAACGAAAACTGGAAGAGCAGGCAGTTCAGCGTATTGAACAATATGCTATAGAAACGCGTTTACATGTGGAAAAAACCGGTCATGAAACGCATTTAAAAGAAATCGAACTGGCCGCAGAAATTCAATTCCAGAAGGAAACGCAAGTCCGCCAACAACAACTTGAGCTGCAAAAACAGGCTCAGCAACTTGAACATCAGCGTCTACTGAAAGAACTGCAACGCGACGCAGAAACCAGGGATTATGAGCAACAGCGCATTCAATGGTTGCAGGGAAAAGAGCAGGAACTGCGACTGAAACAGCTGGAGCTGGAGGCCGAACTTAAAGAGCAGGAGGCTCATCAACTGGAGCGGCAAAAAATACAGGAGAAATTGGAAGCTGAAAAAATACTGCATGAAAACCGTCTGCATCAAATGCACTTGGATGCTGAAGTTAAAGAACTGGAACAGCGTGCTGAAGCCACCAAAAATAAAGATGAGTATTTACGCCGGGAAATTGAGTGGTTGGTGCTTGATAGGCAACGAGCGGAATTGACGCGATCAATAAGAGTTGCCAACCAGGATGATGAAAAGCGTTAAGCCCTTTGTAGGCAATGAATTTGTAATGTCTCAGCTCACATTTTAGCCTGCAAGGTTTTTAAAGCCTCGTAGGTCTTCGCATAGGGTGCGATTAAAAGTGCGTTTTAATCTCAGGCTAGTAATGGGTAGGGTGCGCTGTGCGCACCTTTTCGGCGACAAAGGTGGCGTGTGGTGCGCACAGCGCGCCCTACCTGAATGAAAAACCGCATTTTTAATCACACCCTTACATTACAGCACTTCAA
The DNA here is from genome assembly GCA_043731245.1 of Methylococcaceae bacterium. GTDB lineage: Bacteria > Pseudomonadota > Gammaproteobacteria > Methylococcales > Methylomonadaceae > Methylobacter_C. The sequence continues at coordinate 3,460 of JAYTJI010000330.1, forward strand.
ATCACCCATCTACGAGGATCGGAACATGACTGACACACTTAAATCCCCAAACGTAGTAAATCCTAGCGTTTTAATTCCCGTCAATCCCGCTATTGAAGATTATATGCGCGG
>JAYTJI010000331.1:0-1728 GCA_043731245.1 Methylococcaceae bacterium
CTTATTAAGCTGGTCAGTGTGGGGCCTGGGGAGATTTTTTCCAGAAAAAGTGCAACGGAAACTTCAAAAGCTATTCAGGATAGGTTAGGTAATGAAGGCTATGCTTTTGCAAACGTTAATATGGTGCCTGAAATAAACGAAGCCCAAAAAACCGTTGATATGGCTTTTTTTATCGATCCGGGTAAGCGTGCTTATGTTCATCGCATCAATACCAGCGGTAACACTAAAACCCGTGATGAAGTTATACGCCGTGAAATGCGCCAAATGGAAGGCAGTTGGGCTTCGAGCGCTAAAATTGAGCGTTCAAAAACGCGCCTTGAACGCTTGGGCTATTTTGAAAGCGTTAATGTAGAAACGCCGCCTGTCGTAGGCACGAATGATCAAATTGATGTCAACTATACAGTGGTTGAAAAGTCTTCCGGTAATATATCGGCGGGTGTTGGTTTTTCTCAGGTTCAAGGCATTGTATTGAATGCCAATGTTGTTCAGGATAACGTTTTTGGTTCCGGCAAAAGAGTGAATCTTGCTTTTAATAACAGCAGCTTTACGACTAATTATCAGTTTGGATTTTTTAATCCCTATTTCACTGCGGATGGCGTTAGCCAGGGATATAACGTTGGTTACGCAAAGCGAAATGCCGGTCAGATAAATATTGCCAACTATTCAACTAATACCTTCAATATTGGAACCAATTTTGGAATTCCTTTGAACGAGTTTGATCAGATACGTTTTGATACAGATGTAAAAAATACCACTTTAAACACTGTGTCTAATTCTTCTCAAGAAATCAGGGATTTTCGTACTCAACAGAATAATGACAACAATTTTTGGACATATAGCCAATCCGTAGCCTGGTCTCATGACACCCTAAATAGGGCAATATTCCCCAATAAGGGAGGCCAGCAACGCTTATCCGCATTAGTGACCATTCCCGGCAGTGATCTGACGTATTATAAAGTCAACTACAGGCATCAGCTTTATTTCCCTTTAGCTAAGGACTTTACATTTAAGCTGAATGGTGAGTTCGCTTACGGTGATGGATACGGAAATACTAAAGGCTTACCTTTCTTTGAAAATTATTTTGCGGGTGGTACAGGTTCGGTACGTGGCTATAAGAATAATACGCTAGGACCTAGAGATTCCAATCGTAACTCCCTTGGAGGTGCCAGCAAAATTATTGGTAACGCAGAGTTGTTTTTTCCAGTGCCTTTTCTGTCGGAGACAAAGTCGGTCAGATTGGGAACCTTTTTTGACGCAGGAGCGCTTAATAATAGCCTGTCAGTTAGTAATATAAAATTTTCCGCAGGTGTTTCAGGTGAGTGGTTATCGCCATTCGGCGCATTATCGGTCAGTGCGGCATACCCTTTGAATCAAGGAACATTTACTAACAGCAATGGTATTATTACAAAAGATCAAACACAGTTTTTCCAATTCAATTTTGGCCAAAACTTCTGAGAAGTTTGTTTGGGTTTAGTGGGCTTATCCCCTATAATTGAACAAGAATAAGTTGTAGCTACCTAGTTGTTAAAGTCACTTTAAATCAATAGATTAAATGTAATGTTAATTTTATTAAAGTGGTGCTTATGTAATAAGCTTGTTAAAGAGTCCTGCTATAAATTTTTATTTACCATTTCACAATATTTTAATTAACCATAACCAGAGATCGATTTAACTATGAAAAATAAAATTGCTTTATTTTTAGGCTTGATGTTTGTTGCAAACGTTAGC
>JAYTJI010000332.1:0-13599 GCA_043731245.1 Methylococcaceae bacterium
TCTTCTTGAATCTCTTTGCGCTCGCGGTCGCCTAAGATACCCTTTAGCACATCGCGACGTTGTATTTGTAACTTACTGATTTCTTCTTTAGTGTAGTACTGAATAAAGAGCTTTTGGTCTTGTTCGGTTTGTGCCGACCAAATTTCGGTACTGGTAAAAGTGCAACGTTCTCGTGCTGAAGGCAAAATTTCTTGTTGTAACCAGGCATTAAGTAATGCGCTTTTCCCGGCCTTTTCCAAACCGATGACTGCCACTTCAAAACGGTTGGCATGAAGCCTTTCTAATAAGCGCTGTAAACGCGGCCTTTCAATATTAAGCTGTCTTAGTAAATCAGGAGGAATATCAACGCCGGTTTTATTAGCCAAAGTAATCAGCTTATCAGCCAGCACCGAGGTTTTTTCCAGTCTGACCAATTGTTGTTGGCAGGTTTCTAACCAAGTAGTCATAAGTGTTCCACAACGCTAAACGAAAATGAGGTTATTCTACCGCATTGTCCCATCTAGTGCCTGAGCAAAAATCAATTTCCAATAAAAAAGGTATACCTACGAATGTTAGAAATTTAAGACTTGTCTATCAGAAGATGAGTTTTTTATTTTTCAAGCAAAGAGCATTTAAAAAACGAGTATCTTAATTGTTTTAAATATACTTGCTGCCTTTACATGACGGGCAAAAAGGATGCTGTAAGTGAAACAACAAAAAAATACTAATTCTCAGCTCGTCTGGCTCTCCTGTTAAACGCTTTCTAACAACAAACATAAACATCCGCGTCGTTGAAATTCGCCAAGCTCATCCTTACGTGCTATGGTTCAAATGTACATTAAATCGATTAATTTTTTGGGAGTGATGATCATGAAACAAGCAGTCGTTTTATTTATTTTGTTGTTGCCTATCTCTGTTTTTGCAGAAAACATGGGCGGAATGAGCGAGGAACAAATGCAGCAAATGATGCAGCAGGCACAGGGTATGCAGACTTGTATGCAAAATGTCGATCAAGCTGAAATGCAAGCTTTTGAACAACGCGCAAAACAAATGGAAGCCGATACTCAAGTGCTATGTGCCAGCGGCAAACGTGACGAGGCCATGCAACTGGCTATGGATTTCGGCAAAGAAATGTCAGGCAACAAAGCTATGCTAGAAATGAAAAAATGCGGGGAAGGAATGAAAAACATGATGCCCAAGATAGCAGAAGCTGCCCAGAATGGCGGGCATGGGAAATCCGGTCGCCATATATGCGATGAACAGTAAGAACTTTTATCTTTCTCAGAAGATTCCGGCAGGTGAAATCCAAGCACTGGCAACTCGCCTCGAAAAACCGCCAAGTTACCGTCCTTGGCGCTGGATACCGGCATCCCTGCCGGTATGACGGTGCTGGCTAAGGTTTCTTGCTAATCAGGATTTGTTTTATATAACTTGCCAACCCGTTGATCCGAATAAAACGGGTAAACATTCTTAAGCTTCATTTGAGTAACTTGCAAAAGTTAATCATGGTCTTGTATAGGCTGGACTACGCAGCCGCTTTTTGCTTAATATCCGCTAGTACCTGAACCATCTGATCCACCTTGGCTAAGGAGAATACGCCTTCCGGCCCTTGCGGGTTAATATCGGTAAACGGCGATTCATAAAGCCTGTCCGGTTCCATTACACCGTGTTCAGTTAGATATTGGACAACCAGATTGATAAACTCGATTTGGTTCGGTGTGACTGTGGTGCCGGATATAAACTCGCTGACTGCCTGAGTGACTGCCTATCCAATCCTACCAGTGAACGGATGAACATACCCAAGCCATGACTTTGTTCCTTGGCTAGATTGATGAGCTCCATTGATCCACCTGCTTCAATTAGCATAAGCTCCAGCTCTGTAAGGTCTGATGGCGTCAGTGGTTGATTGCGGCGCAGGCGTTGTAAAGAAATGTGACTTTCATGCGCCCTGAGAAACTGCCGGGCTTTCTCTTTGAACTTAACCAAGTTCATACCGTTGCCAACTTGAGGCAGGTCAATCGTCGTTTCGTCACCCAGTTCATCCTTAAAGTCAGTATATACAACGATCTTTTTGGCCTTTTCAATCAGCTTTACTAATGCCCGCAGCTTTTTCCGCACACTTCCAACATCGGAACCGTCACATCTTCCCACCACTCATCACCGGCAACCGCCTGAATCAGCGGCATCTGAGCCTTAACCGCAGGAATCGCGTCTTGTTCTTCCAGGGCACTGGCGATGGCCCGAATCTTCTCCCGAAGGCTATTGAAATCGGAGTTGGCCTGGAGAATGGCAAGTTGCGCCCTTAGCACCAGCATATCAAAGCGTTTGCCTTCTTCGTCCTCATCAGCCAGTTCTGTTGGCAGACCTGCAACGTTGTTTATTAATTCGTTGAAGTCGTCTATACCAAGTTTTTGCCATGATTCAGGCTGGGCATATTTTTCTACCGATTTGCGCTGCGTCCGCACTACAAAATTATCGAGGTTCATAGCTGCGACATTCCGGTGCAAGAGAGCGGCCGTTTCCTCCCGTAACTGTGTTTCATTAAACTGGTAATCAGCCTGTTCAGCGACTTGCCGACTGGCTTCACGTTTTTTATCCAGCTCAGCAACCATCTCCACTCTGCCCTTAAAAAGCCGGGTACTCAGAGATTCGCTGAATGATCCCTCAGAGCTTCCAAGGTTCTGACAGAAAAATTCAAGGTTTTGGCAGTAGTCGAACAAATAGAAGAAGACTTTACCGGGCATTAGCTTCTTCCCGACTCAAGGGAATGAAATCAGTCACAACCAGTGGATTTTTCATTAGTGATGCCAACGACGATTCCTCCAGGGTTTTCTGTTGGCTGGGTTCAACTCGATTACGATTAGCCAAAAACTCAACGAAGTCGAACACTTCGGCTTGTTTCGCTTCGGGGAGTGTCTGTAATTGTTCGATTAATTCTGCGTAGCTCATTTTCAACTCCGTTCAGTGGGATGTAATGCTGTCTGTAGATAAAATACCATAGATCATAGTAGTTCGGCCTCTTGTAGAACACTATCTCTAAATTTGTCGGGCAGGGCTCTAGGTGTCAGCACATCGACCGTGATGTTGAGTAACCGGGCAACTTCGACCTGAATTTTGGCAATATCCATCAATGTGGTTTCCGGCGTGGGGTCGACCAGCAAATCCAGGTCACTATCTTCGGTATCATCACCGTGCAATACCGACCCGAACACTCGCACGTTTTTGACGCGGTGACTTAGAGCGATTTCGCGGATTGCGTCGCGGTGAGTTTGTAGGGCTATGGATGGGCGCATTTAAAGTTCTCCACGGAAGACTTGGCGTTGAAAGGCGGCGAAACATAAATGTGTGTGCTATGCGCACCACACGCCACCTTTGTCGCCGAAAAGATGCGCACAGCGCACCCTACCCAATTAATAGCCTGAGATTAAACCGCACTTTTAATCGCACCCCCCAAATGTTATGTGACGGCTATAGCATTAACGTAATTTACGTTTGCGCCAGATTATAAATCCCGTACCAATTAACAATAACGGAATAATAATCAGGAAACCAAAACCGATGATAGCAACAGTCGTTGGCGTGAGTTGCAGGCTTTTATCGGATGCAATTTTTGCCGGGATATTGATAAACCGGTCATCATGGATGAGCCACGAAACCATTCTTAGCCCTATATCCAGATTACCGACGTTACCGATGTAGGCATTGGATAGAAAGTCGCCGTCACCAACAACGACAATGCGTTGTTGAGTTTTTTCATTGATAGTTCGAGTCAATGCGTATGCAAAAGCCAATGGACCTTGTTTTTCTGGGCTGTTGGCATCAAAACGTATTTTCCCTTCTATTGCCCCCGTTTCTGTCCATGATTGTATTGCACTACTGAGTAATGCTTCCGCTTTAAAGCCGGTGTTCTGGTCAACTTCAAGTGCGGCAACAACCGGGTACAAGGTCATTGTCTGAAAGCCTTTGCTGATAGGATGTTGCGTGTATTCGCTGGCAAGTACAAAACTCGGATCGTTAATGCCGTATAACTTGGAGCTGCCATCAACAATGACGCCCTGAAGTTGCTCAATACCCAGCTGTTTTTGCAAGGTTGTTAATTGCTGGTTGTTGGGGTCAGTCAGTAGCAGTAGATTACCGCCGCGCTGAATGTAGTGCTTGATTATATCCCACTCACCTGCAAGTAAAGGCACAGCGGGCGCAGTCATCACCAGTAACGCAGAGTTATCGGGAATTGCGGGTAGTGTTGCCAGACTGATCGTTTGCGCCGTGATTTTACGACGGGCCAGTTCTTTGCCAAACTGGCCTAAATCGAAATTGGCTATGCCATCGGGCGAGCGTTCACCGTGACCGGTCAGGAATGTTACCCAACGTTCATTGGCGTTGGCCAGTTGTAACAGGGCATTGGTCAGGGAAGATTCATCAATAAAGCTTATTTTTTCTGTGCGCCCCTGGTACTCAATAAGAACAATACCTTCGGAACCTATATTTAATTCACGGGTTTTTTCAGGCGCTAAATCAGGGTCAATAAACGTGAGGGCCAGATTGGATTTATGCCGGCTATAGCGATCCACCAACTGAGCAATCTGAGTTCTTAAGGGTTGGCCTTTTTTAATATAGGCAGTGATAAGTACTTCATCAGGTAGTGATGTCAGTAGTTTTTGCGATGCTGCAGATAAAGTATTGCTGGCATTGTTGGTTATGTCAATTTGCGCAACATAGCGTGTACTTAACCATGCTACTGTGCCGATCAGGCACAAGAGCAACGCTGTAAGGAGTGCATTTTTTAAGCGCAGTTGTTGGTGAATGCGTGGCGATAACTTCATTTTTGCAAGCGCTCATTATCCAGGCTGCGGATGCTCAGTAAGATGAATGTGGCAGTGAACAGTAAAAAATAGCTGATATCGACTGAGCTGATCAGACCGCTTTGAAGATTCTGAAAATGCCTTAGGATGGATAGATATTCGAAGAGTTCGCTACGCTGATCTTTCATGCCGGTTGTCCAGTCTAAAATCCAGAGCAGTAATAAAATACCGAAAGTTCCCATGGCAGCAACAGTAGGGTGTCCGGCTATCGTGGACATAAACAGACCGGTAGAAGTGAAGGCAGTGACCAGCAATAATAACGCCAGCAGATTGGCAAACAATTTGCCGGCGTCTAGCTCACCGCCCATTAATAGAGACAACGGCATCAGGGTAATGAGAAAAACCATGAGTAGCAATAAGCCAAGTATGCCCAAATATTTGCCGATAATAATATCCGCATTGGAAATAGGTGCAGATAACAAAAGAGACAGCGTTTTGTTCCTGCGTTCTTCACAGATTAGGCGCATAGTTAATAGCGGTGTTACCAGTAATAAGATAATGCCCGCGTTACTATACAAAGGCGTTACGACAATGTCGGTTAAGCCCGGCGCACCTTCAATAGTGGCCAGCTTTGGCTGGAGCAAGGTAAAGGTTTCAATCTGCGTTAAGAACAAATAAGCCAGAATACATTGCAGGATGGCTAATACAGTCCAGGCCAGCGGTGATAAAAACAGGCTTTTGAATTCACGCGAGGCTATCGTAAAAATCATGATCTGTCCTTGGTTAAAGCAATAAAAATATCTTCCATCGATTTTTTTACAGGCGTGAGTTCTTGTAGTTCCCAACCGGCGGCAATAATGGTCTCGGTAATGTCCTTGGTTGGATCATGAGTAATGCTGTGGTGGATTATGATTTGATGATCCGTCAGAGTCTCGATGGAACTTACGCCAGGGATACTCAATAAAACGTTTGCATCCGTCCCCAGTCGGGTAGTGACCTTTAGGCTACCCGTATTCATATAAAAATTAAGACCCGCCACACTTTCACTCAATATTAACCGACCCTGATGAATAATCTGTACATGCGAGCAAGATTCCTGTACTTCGCTGAGGATATGCGTAGACAAAATAATCCCGTGATCCTGGCCCAATTCGCGTATTAAGGCACGAATTTCATTTATTTGTATGGGGTCTAAGCCAACCGTGGGCTCATCGAGAATAATAACATCCGGGTTGTGCAAGATAGCCTGGGCAATGCCAACACGCTGTTGAAAGCCTTTGGAAAGATTGGCAATCAAGCGCTTAGAAACATCCGCTAAACCACAGCGCTCCTTAGCAGTATTGATGGCATCGGCGATAGAATTTTTGGCAATACCATGCAGCTGAGCGCAATAATGTAAAAACTCCTGTACGCTTAAATCTTTATAAAGCGGCGGCGTATCGGGTAAATAACCAAGACTGCGTTTGGTTTTCTTGGGCTGATCCAGCAAATCAAAACCGTTAATTTTAATTTGCCCGGAACTGGGCGCAAGATTGCCGCACAGCATTTGCATGGTGGTGGTTTTACCCGCGCCATTGGGGCCAAGAAAACCCAGCACCTGGCCTTTTGCTAAAGTAAAACTGACATCATTAACGGCGCAGTATTTCCCGTAATACCGATAAAGATGTTCGATTTCTATGAGGTTTTCCATATCGATGGTTAAACCTGCTTCAACAAAATCTGTAGCTCTGCCTGAATTTTTTTACGGAAAAATAGAAATTTCCAGCGCGTACCGCCACATTGTTTCCACAGGATAGCTGAACGAATTCCAGCCAGCAAACAGGCACGTATTTTATTAGCGACATCGGGTTTGGATAAATAGGCTTGCTCACCATTAACCATAATTCCCGGTTGGAGCGTGCTGATTGTACTTTGATAAACTTCGCCAAGATTAGCCAGTACATTTTCATGCAATAACCCAAAATATTCACTTTGCGATTGCGCTTTAGTGATACCGATTTGAATAGTTTTAAGCAGATCCTTGCGGCCGGAAAGTTGATTTTCCAAAAAAACCAGCGAAGCGGAATAACGCGCTTGCTCAGGATTGGTAATTTTATACCCCGTCATTTGCTCGTTAAGCTGTTTTAACCCCAGTTTTATGCCTTCCAATCCGCCGTAGACATCAATAACATTGTCGGAGTCAATTTTTAGGACACTGGCGATACTGGCTTCCATCGCTGCCGGATCAGCCGTACCGGTGGCTGCCAGTTGTTGTACCAGCGCCGCAGCTTGGGCAATACCGGCCAGGGCAATGGTTTGGTTAGTGATTGTGTTTAATTGCATAAAATACGATTACAAATGTTTTGGGTGGTTATCCTATCAAGAACTAACGCCGCAGTTCAATGGATGTATTTAAATCCTTCACGTTGTATCATGATTAGCGACTATTAATCTATATATGTTATAAATATCTAATTTATTATTTGAAGGAGAACGAAATGATTGAATCTGTTGTCTTAGCCGTTGACGGCATGAAATGTGGCGGTTGTGAAACCAACGTACGGGCAAAACTTGAAGCAATTGAGGGTGTTTTGTCGGTTAAAGCATCGTTTAAAGATAAGGAAGTGAGTGTTGAATTTGATACTGAACAAACTACTTTGGATGCTATTAAAGAAGCCATTACTGGCGCAGGGTTTACAGTAACTGACTAAGGTAAGCCGCAAAATATAAACTACCACACCCGTAGGATGTGCTGAACACCGTGAAGCGCATCAGTCGCGATTGATGCGCTTCACGGTGTTCAGCACATCCTACAATCTGGCGCTGCCTTTACGGTAACAGATTAACTATATCACACGGTGATTTTATGAAGACAGAAGAGACTTCTGAAGCGACTTTTGAAGAGATAAGGCTATCCATTTTAGGAATGCGTTGTGCTGGTTGCGTAAGTGCTGTTGAGGGCGCATTGGCTGCCGTTGATGGAGTCACTTCTGTCAGCGTCAATTTTGCTGACCACTCAGCGATGGTTAAAGGACATGCTGATCCTGATGCTTTAAAACAGGCGACTAAGGATGCCGGATATGATGCAGCCGTAATGGAGGGCATGGAAGATCCTGCTGAACAGGAAGAGCAGGAATTACAACGCTACCGTAAGCTAATGAAGAAAGCTTCTGTTGCGGGGGTTTTTGGCGCCCTGCTGATGCTCGCTGAACACTTTAACTGGCTACCGGAAATCGGTTCAGCGGCCGGGCAGTGGTTATGGCCGGAAATTGCACTTATTACACTGAGTATATTGGTGTATTCAGGCTGGCATTTTTACAGTGGTGCAATCAAGTCATTACGTCTGGGTCAAGCCAACATGGATACCCTAATTGCCTTGGGTACGGGGTCGGCATGGCTTTATTCCTGCATAGTGATCGACTATTCCGATACCCTGCCCACCTTGGCAAAACATGCTTATTTTGAAGCCGCTGTCGTAATTCTGGCCTTTATTAATCTGGGAACCGGCCTGGAAACCATGGCCAGGGGTAAAACATCCAGCGCCATCCGGCAATTGATCGGCCTGCAACCGCGTACCGCCCGCGTGGTTAGAAATGGCGAAGAAATGGATATTCCTATCGAGCAAGTGGGGCTAGGCGAAACGTTGCGGGTCAGGCCGGGTGAAAAAATTGCGGTTGATGGTGTTTTACTGGAAGGACATTCCACACTGGATGAGTCTATGTTGACCGGTGAACCAATGCCCGTAGAAAAAAGTATCGGTTCAGAAGTAGTCGCAGGCACCATGAACCAAACCGGCAGTTTTCTGTTTCAGGCAACCCGCATAGGCCGCGATACCGCATTAGCGCAAATTATTAAAAGCGTCCGGCAAGCACAAAGTAGCAAGCCTGAAATTGCCCGCTTAGCCGATAAAATTTCCAGCGTTTTTGTACCTGCCGTGGTTGCGATTTCGGTGTTGACTTTCCTGGTGTGGTACGCTTTTGGGCCCGATCCGTCATTGGGTTACGCGTTTGTAACGTCGATGACAGTTCTGGTTATTGCCTGTCCCTGTGCGCTAGGTTTGGCTACGCCCATATCAGTAATGGTGGCGGTGGGCAGAGCCGCGCAGTCAGGTATTTTGATTCGTAAGGGCGACGCATTACAAACGGCGGGCAAATTAACTTGCTTAATCCTCGATAAAACCGGCACGGTAACGGAAGGCAAACCGATTGTTTCAACGATTGAAGCCATCGACGATTATACCGGGGAACAGGTATTGCAATTAGCGGCAAGTATTGAGTCAGGCTCAGAGCATCCGCTAGCGGCCGCTATCCTAATGGCAGCAGAAAGCAAGCAACTCAAACTGGAAAAAGCCAAGCAATTTGAAGCCATTGCCGGTTTTGGGGTTACGGCTCAAATTAACGAACAAACCGTACTTTTTGGTAACAAAGCGTTGATGGATGCCAAAAACATCAATTTGACCGACTACAACAACAGCCTGGATAAGCTCTCAGCTTTAGGTCAAACGCCAATGCTACTGGCTGTGAACGATAAAATAGCTGGCATTATTGCCGTATCTGATCCTATAAAAAAGGATTCGGCGCAAGCGGTACAACGTCTAAAAAACCAGGGCATCCGCATCATCATGGTAACGGGAGATAATCCAATAACCGCTCATGCGATAGCTAAACAAGCAGGTATTACTGAAGTCAGGGCTCAGGTGTTACCACAGGATAAAGCCGCAGTGGTTAAGGAACTGCAACAACAAGGTGAGATAGTCGGCATGGTGGGCGATGGTATTAATGATGCCCCGGCATTAGCGCAAGCTGATGTAGGTCTGGCTATCGGTACCGGAACCGATGTTGCCATTGAAAGCGCCGATGTGGTTATTTTACAAGGCTCATTGTTAAAAGTCCCCGAAGCCATCGAATTATCGAAAGCAACCGTTATCAATATTAAACAAAATTTGATCGGTGCGTTCTTCTATAACACCATCAGTATCCCGGTTGCGGCAGGCTTGTTATATCCCGTATTTGGTGTTTTATTAAACCCCATGATTGCCGGTGCGGCAATGGCAATGTCTTCATTGACTGTAGTGACTAATGCCAATCGCTTGCGCTGGACAAAATTTGGAGAGGATAAATAATGGCGCATTGTTAGATCTATCCCGTTTTATAACTTTTATGGCTCTATGTGAAATACAGTTGGCTCTGGCTTGCACCCGTGATACCGCTTTGTGAGATGTTCTGTTACTTCACTTTCAGACAGCAGTCCTACAATTTTAGAAAGCGGCGTAGTGAGCTTTACTCCTTTCAGTTGGCAAAGTAAATTCGTCAGGTCGGTAGCACCCATGACTTCATTGCCTTGTCGATCCTTGCTATCTAGTGATACACCGCTTCCAAGAAGCAGGTTATAGTGCCCAGCAAACAAACTAGCCTTTATTTCTTCTAAATCTCTTTTGGCAAGCATTGAAAATCCTTGGTTGTATTCTGATCCATAGTGTAGGTGTATCGGATAAAGAATAATTACGGGCAAAGTAAAATTATATGCTTATCACAACCACACAGCACAGCACTGCACAGCTTTGCGTTGTGCCCTATATAAACAATCTTGCATGTTTTAAATAAAGAGCTAATATAAGCACTTTATTTAGTATTTTTTTGGTGTGAATATGCAATATGTTTTAGCTTCGCTTAGCGCAAGTATTTCTGAATTAAAGAAAAACCCAACGGCTTTACTCAACAAGGCCGAAGGGGAAGCTATTGCCATTCTTAATCATAACATTCCAACTGCTTATCTTGTTCCTGCGGATGTATACGAGTTGCTAATGGATAAGTTAGAGGATTATGAGTTAAGTAAAATAATAAAGGAAAGACAAGCAGAAAAACATTTAGCGATTGAAGTTACGCTTGATGACTTATAAATTAAAACTCCTGCCAAGCGCAAAAAGAGAGTGGGATAAACTGGATAACAGTATTAAAGCTCAATTTAAAAGTAAACTGAAAAAATGTTTAGAAAATCCGCATATTCCAGCTAATAAGTTACGTGACTTTGATTGCGCTTATAAAATTAAACTTCGCTCAGCAGGTTATAGGCTGGTTTATGAAGTTGATGATCAAGAAATAATTGTTTTTGTTATTGCGGTAGGTAAAAGAGAAAATAACAATGTGTACAATAAGGCAAGAAATAGAACGAAGGAGCTGTAGACTTTCATGCTATCTGAAAGGGTGATTGTCAAAATTCAAACAACTCGCTGTTTGGCTAGAAAGATCAGAAAAGCAGGAAACTTCCTTGTTATTATTTAAATCTGGGTGATATTGGTGCCGATATTTAAGCCCTTGGAAGAAGGCCGTTGGCGAGTTGATTTGTTTCGATCTAAAAACAGCAGTCATTAAAATCAATGAATATTTATGACAATTTAGTCAGTCACCGTTATTTCGACATCTGACAGATAACAACCCGGATCTTCCGCCCAGTAGTTTGATGTCGTTTGTGCAGCCCTGACCCGCGTGTTGCCATTGCAGATATTTTGATAATGGCAGGTTGCACATCGGCCTTCCAGTGGCCTGGGATTTTGTTTAAGTCCTGCCATTAATGGATCGGATGTATCCATCCATATTTCTGAAAACGGTCGTTTCTTTACATTACCCAGATCATAATGCCACCAGAATGTGTCAGGATGCACATTGCCGAGATTATCGATATTGGCGACATTAACGCCGGAGGCATTACCGCCCCATTGCTCCAGTTTGGCTTTTATATGCCCGGCTTTATCCGGAAAATGTTTTGTGACCCAATGCAGAAAATAAACAGCATCTGCATCGTTATTGCCGGTAACGAATTCCCGGTCTTTTCCTGCTTTAAGCCATTCATAACAAGTTTCGAACATTAAATCCATAGCCTCACGGGTCATTTCAAAATGGGCATCATCTTTTCGATTTCTATTGCCGCGACCGCCATAGTTTAAATGTGATAAATAAAACTTGTCGATATCGTTATCATCCATTAATTGCAAAAGGCCGGGGAAATCGCTGGCGTTATCTTGCGTTAAGGTGAAGCGTATACCGACTTTAATCCCTTTATCCAGACACAAATGCACGCCGCGCAGCGCTTCGTCAAAAGAGCCTTTGACACGCCGAAACCGGTCATGGGTGTCTTTAATGCCATCCAGACTCACGCCGATATATTGATAATTAATGTCGGAAATCTCATCGATATTACCCGCAGAAATTTTGGTGCCGTTACTGGACAGGGCAACATAGAACCCCATGTTCTTGGCGCGGCGGGAAATGTTGAATATATCAGGATGCAGCAACGGCTCACCGCCGGACAAAATCAATACCGGCACTTTAAAAGCCTTTAGATCATCCATAACCGTATAGATTTCCGGCGTGGTTAATTCGCCAGGAAAATCAATATCCGCTGACGTTGTGTAGCAATGTTTGCAGGTGAGATTGCAACGGCGGATTAAATTCCAGATAACCACGGGAGCGGCGGGTTTGCGTGCGGGTTTCAAGGGTGTCGGGGTTATCAGTTCCCGCATGTATTGGCTTAATCGAAACATGTACAGTGTCCTTTATGAGTTAAGCTATTGTATCTTATCTGTCTTCGGGAACCGGACTTTCAAAGTAACCTGTAAGGCCGAAGTCGCGAGGCGTTCCGCCATAAGTAAGTCATGAACATCATTTGCCGGAACACGGCTAACGTTGCTTCCGGCCTACGGATCTGGTTACGGATTACACCTTACTCCCTTCAAATTGCCGAATCAGCATTTCTGCAAGCTGATCAATCTTTTTTGTTTCGCATTCCCAAATAATTAATGTTTCCCAACCTATGCTTTTTAATAATTCAATATTTTTAATATCTCTGTTAACGGTTTCAGAAAACTTTTTTTTCCAAAACTCTGTATTTGTTTTGGGACATGTGGCGTCCTTACATTCTTGATGCCTATGCCAGTAACAACCCCTGACTTCAATAACAGTCTTATATTTTGGAAGCACTATATCCGGCTTTCCCGGCAAATCTTTTCTGTGCAAGCGAAACCGAAAGCCAAGCTTGTGGAGAAGTGAGCGAACTACAGTTTCTGGCTTTGTATCTTTTGCCCGTATCCGGCTCATATTCCAGCTACGCTTTTCAGGACTTAATCTATCCAAAACTAATAAATTTCTTCAACTGAATAAAAGCCAAATAAATCTGCTGATGTCACATTCATGATGTCCAGAACCTGCGGTCTTTTATGAACAAGCTTATCAATAATATTTCTTGTTAAATTCTTATCGGCATGATGAATTGCACGGTGACAATATGGACAAAGGCTGAAAATATTATCTAGAACATCCAGCTTTTTTGCTGTTAGTTTTTGCAATGACATAGGAATTAAGTGATGCGCCTCAAGAAAAGGTAGATTAGTATGACGCGATGTAAAAACATCATGCGACGCATTGTATTCACAAAAATAATTTTCCATTTTGATTCTCTTTATAGCCAGATTTCTATCCCTTGAAAACACATCTTTAGCTTTTAAACTGTTTATTTTTATTTCATCAAGTTCAGCAAGTGAGTCTTGATAGACGTCTTCACTTTCATCATAAATGATAATCGAGTTCTCATTACGCCACTCAGTTTCGGGCATACTACCAATCCATAGATCACTATCTTTTATAAACATAAACCAGATCGAATTTGATTCAGGTTTAAAATCCGCTTTTGAAGACAAATAAAGGCGTAATTCCGTTTTATTTGGCTTAGGAAAAACAAGATTCAGGGTAATTTCTTGTCCGTGAGGATAAAGCTTAAATTTTTTACCGGACTTCACTTTGTCAGTGTTTACATTGCCGATGTTAATATTGTCCTTACCAAAAAA
>JAYTJI010000333.1:0-4663 GCA_043731245.1 Methylococcaceae bacterium
CTATAAATTACACAAACCCTGCATTAAATCTCTATCCGGTGTAGCCAGCGTGATTGGCTTTGTTTAAAAACTGGGAAACTTCAGTCTAATAATATCAGCATTAAATTGTGACACAAACAATGTGGAGTACACAAAGATGCAAAAATTCCGCATGGGTGATAGCAGCCGCACAAGGCGTATGACGCTTCGCTTATACACTCTATGTGCTACGCCCGGAATGACAAAGGATGCTGAAGAGCAACGGTTTATCAAGCCTTAACTCATCCGGCGGCTCAACCCTCAACCTCAGAGACCCACTCCAGCCATTCGCAAAGCACACACAAAGTCCAGATTGGACGGGCATGATCAGCCTTGCGCTGACTATGATCCTGTAATAGCTCCAACGCAACGTAACGATTAACACCGACGCGCTCCAGCAAAGGCGAAGATAATTTTGACTTGGCCCATTCATACAGCGGCTCACGTAACCAACTGCTCAAAGGTACAGACAGCCCGCGTTTTTTACGGTGGACTATCTCCGTGGGTAGGTAGCGCAGTGCGTACTGCTTCAAAAAAACTTTGGTTTGCAAGCGATGAATACGCTCCTTTTCTGGAAGAGAGGCGGCAAATTCCATGACTTCCTGATCGAGAAAGGGCGCACGCAGTTCCAGTGCTGATTTCATACTGGCACGGTCGGCCTTGGTTAATAAGCCTTCCGCCAGTGATGTTTCCAAATCGTGTTGTTGTAATTGGTCTAACATTGAATCCGATAGGCTGATCGGTTTTGCCAGTGTCGGTGGCGTTACCCCAAGTCGCATCAGAATCTCAGGTGATATACAGGACGTCCAAAGTATATGGCGCCCCAGAAAATCCAGCTCGTCGCCTTGAATAAAGCGTTTAAGCAGAAAAGGGATAGTCACTTTCTTATCGCTTACCGGCCAATTTTCTACCGTGCGCCGAATCAATGTTCGAATCGGATCGGGAAGCCGCGCATAATACCCGGCAAGTCCTGCGCCAAAGTAAGTTGGATAGCCGCCGAAAAGCTCGTCTGCACCTTCGCCAACCAGTGCTACGCGCACGTCTTGCGCGGCACGCCTGGCTAAAAGAGCGCTAGGCACCCAGGCAGGATCTGCGAGCGGTTCGCCAACCTGACGAACCAGTTTGGCAATGGTCGGTGGAAAATCTTCGGGGCGTACCCAGACTGGAACAAACTCGACTCCTAAAGTGCTGGCCACTTGCTCGGCATAATGACCTTCGTCATAAGAGGCTTCGCTGAAACGAAGACTGTAGGCTTTCAGCGTTTTTTCCGGGCGAATGGATTTCGTAACTGCCGTAATTAAAGAAGAATCAAGACCACCGCTTAAAAACAAGCCAAAATCAACATCAACCTCGCTTTGCCTGCGCACCGACTCCCGAAAAACTTCGTCGAAAGCATCCAAAGAGCCAGCCTGTTTAGTCGTCTGCACTGCATTCCAGCGCCAATAGCGGTTACGTTGAATGCCAGTGGCAGTTATTGTTACCATCTCGCCCGGTGATACTTTTTGAATGTCCTCGAAAGGACTTTCAGGTGCGACAAAAAAACCGGCTTGCAAATAGCCGTGAACTGCCTTTGTATTGATATTAAGGGCGTATGAACCTGGTGAAACCAAGGCTGCTATCAGCGAGGCAAAAGCAATAATGCCGTTGTTGATTGAGTAGAAAAGGGGGCGTTCGCCAGCCCTATCGCGAGCCAGCAATAATTTTTTCTCGCGCGGATCCCAGATCGCGATAGCAAAGGCCCCCTTTAGGCGTTCCACGAAGGCATCACCGAGTTCCAGGTACAAAGCAGGAATGACCGCAACGTCGGTACTCTGCTCAACAACTCGCCCGCGCTCAAGTAACCACTCGCGTAACTCAAGGTGATTATCAATCTCGCCATTGCAGGCCATCATGACACCGCTATCATGGTCAACAATCGGTTGCTTGCCGTCATTTAAACCCCGAATAGCTAACCGGGTCATACCAAAGATTGCCGCATGATCGCCATCGATCCCTGTATCATCGGGGCCTCGGTGCATCAACGCATCAACCATTATATTAACCTGCTGCTTTAGCGCATTCTCTTCCGTGATTCCCTCAGGTACGACTACACCACAAATGCCACACATATTAATTCCCTCCTGGTGTGGGCAGTAAGGCCGCCCAGTATTTAGAACCCAGATTCACCACTTCAACGCCACGCTCCAGGGCAACTTCATTGAGTAGCTCCAACCGGTCTTTCCTGGCAAGCAGATAAACCGGGTGATTGCGGGTAGCTAGCCATTGGCGCCATTGCTTTACGGGTACTACACCATCAGGCCAGGGCTTATCAGATTTCAATGTAAATATGACATAATTACTGGACAATTCTTTGCCATCAGTGGTCAAGACCGTCACCAAACGTTTAAGGTAAAACGGCAGTCCATGCGGCAGACATTCCAGGCAAACCAGTTCGGTTGTCGGTGGTAACGTTGTTGGAATATTTTCTGCCAGACTTCGTGAGGAGCGGGTTTGTGCATAAAGCGCCAAGAGATCAAAATTGACCGTCATTAAAAGCAAAGGAAAACTGATGAAGGCGGCGAATATCACTCGCGTATTCCGAGTCCAGAGCGCACCTGCCGAAAGCAATGCAACGACACCAAACGTTATTGCCATAGGCATGAGCATGGGTATAAAAAGATCGAAGAGCTCATGTTTAAACGTGAGCCTGCTTTTGAGTAGTTCAGGATTGAAAGCAATCATACCCAATAATAAAGCAGCTATGGTACTTAACAACAGTAGAGGCATTGTTCCATGCCATATAATTTGAGCGGCGCGGCCTTTGCTGTTGTTAAGCGCCAAAGCAAAAACACGCGCGGTCAATATACCAAGGGCAACCACCGCAGTAAGAATGTAACCGGGCAATTTCGATTGTGAAATCGAGAAAAAGCACACAACAACAATAGCCCAAATAACCAATAATCGATCAGCGCGGGACCAGCGTTTTCTGTTCTGCCAGGCGGCGATTATGGATTCCGGCAGCAGGAAACTCCAGGCAAAAAAAGTGCCCGCGATGACGGGTGTGTAGAAATAAAAGGGAGCCGTGCGATGAAATTCAGTGGTGGTAAAGCGGGCAACAGATTCCCTCATAATGCCATAATAAGGGAAGTCAGGACGAAGCAACGATAATCCGACAAACCACGGCAATACAATAGCAAAAAAAATAGCCCAATTACGCAGGGCAAAAGCCCGCTTCATCACGCCCAATCGGCCTTCAACGCCGTTGAATATCGCAACCACCAGAGTGGGCACAATAAACCCCACCGGGCCTTTAACCAGAGTGGCAATCCCAGCCGATAAAGCGCCAAGCAGATACCATCGCATTCGCTGTTTGTCGTCGCATTCTTCCGCCAGATAGCAGGAAAAAATTGCGGCGCATACAAAAAAAGCCAGAGTCATATCAAAAATGACATACCGGGAAAAGGCTATGTAAAGAGGGGTTGTGGCTACGATAAGCATAGCCAGCAAAGCGGTGCGCTGATCGTACACACGCCTGCAAAACAGAAACACGATTACGAGCAGAGAAAAGCCAAAGAACGCTGAAGAAAGTCTGGCAATGCCTTCCGATTCCCCGAACAGTGAAAAAGACAAAGCGATAGTTTTGAAGTAAAAAGCTGGCTTATCAAGATAAACCAATCCGTCATAAGTGGGTACCAGCCAGGAGTGGGACTGGCTCATTTCTCTTGCCACTTCGGCGTTACGGCCTTCATCCGGTGAGATTAATGGCCATCCGCCCAAACGACCGAATAGCATATAGGCACTGATAATGAACGAAAAAAACAGCATCCAGCTATTTGGTTTGAAAGCGGATATTCTATCGTCACCGACAGACTGGTTCTCTTGGGGGGAAGGGAAAGTCATTATTTTTTTATGTCTATGAATTGGCGGTTAAATTAGGGGGTGTTTTAGACGAGTAAATCCCTCACCCAGTGGGTAAATGGCACATTGGTAGTCATTCGTTGTGCAATAATCGTACAGCAAAGCCCATGTATGAAATAGAGAGTTTCTTACTTTCTTTGAGCTTAAGTTTTGTGCCTAACTCAGCAAAGCTTATTTTACCAAGTTTTTGTTGTGCTATTGAGGCTGTGAAAGTATTAGTTATACGGAATAAAAAAACATGTTTTTTTATTCCGGTCTTAAGTAAAAACAATCACTTGAAAAATGGCAAAAACGTTTTTAAGCCTGTTTTCAGAATACTTTCACAGTCTCTATCGCGATAAGCCACTTTTAGTGGGGTAATTGCCGAGGAAAGTCCAGTGACTGACATTGAGCATAGCCGCTATTTTATATCTTTTTGTAGCTAGCTAATTAATTAAAATGTAAGCAATACTATGCTGACTATTTTGCCAGCGTTAAATGAAAAAGGCGTTATGTGATGAAAGATATTAATATTGATAAATCTCAAGATGATATTTGGCTTGTTTACGACGGCGAATGCCCTGTATGCAAGACTTACTGTAAATATATTCGAATTCGTGAGGCTGTTGGACGATTACATTTGATTGATGCCCGTCACCCCAGTCAACTTATGGATG
Organism: Methylococcaceae bacterium; assembly: GCA_043731245.1. Taxonomy (GTDB): domain Bacteria; phylum Pseudomonadota; class Gammaproteobacteria; order Methylococcales; family Methylomonadaceae; genus Methylobacter_C. The sequence continues at coordinate 4,572 of JAYTJI010000333.1, forward strand.
AGATAACAGCAGCAGGTCTTGATATAGACCAGGGCATGGTCGTGAAATTTAAAGATGTGGTGTATTACGGGGCTGACGCTATCCACATTCTT
>JAYTJI010000334.1:0-1382 GCA_043731245.1 Methylococcaceae bacterium
AAACAGCGTTGTACAGCAGTGAATAGCTTTTGACCGGCAACCATGTCGCTGCCGCCAACAAAAATGGCGGTATTTTTTTTATCTTTAGGTGCGCGGGTAAAAATAGCGCCTTCGACTAATCCAGTTACATTTTCCGGCATTAATCCCCCATGTCCGATAACATGATCTGCACCGCCATCATAGCCTACAACTGTATCGAAAACGGATGGATGTGTGTCTGTGTCGAATTGGAATAATAGTTTTTTCATTAACTTACCCGTGACTATGCGTTAATGTGATGATTTTATATCGCATTATACCGGATATAAAAAACTGTGCGGTGATTAAGCGACTGAATAAGAAGTGATGATTAAAGGGTTTTTTTACGATGATAGGAGTGATACGATTGAACGTGTTTTAGGCTATTTGTTCGCCGGTAGAATTAAATCCGCGTAGAGATGGCTGCTCGATGGTAATAATGCTTATTGATTTTTAATAAGGGCTTTGAAAATAAGCCTTGTATAAGTGATAAAAATAAAAGGAAAACAAATGAAAACACCCGTTCATATAGCGGTTACCGGTGCGGCAGGTCAAATTAGCTATTCTTTGCTTTTTCGTTTGGCAGCAGGCTCGTTGCTTGGCCCTGATCAACCCATAGTTTTGCATTTACTGGAAATCACACCGGCAATGAATGCTTTGCAGGGTGTTGTGATGGAGTTAAATGATTGTGCCAGCCCTTTACTGCATAGGATCGAAGTAACTGATGATCCTATGGTGGCATTCAAGAATGTTGATTATGCTTTCCTGGTAGGTGCGCGTCCAAGAGGGCCGGGTATGGAGCGCAAGGATTTATTGGAAGCTAATGCGGAGATTTTTTCGGTACAAGGCAAGGCCTTGAATGCAGTAGCCAGTAGAGATGTAAAAGTATTGGTAACAGGTAACCCAGCTAATACCAATGCTTTAATTGCTTTGAAAAATGCGCCCGATTTAAGCCCGGATAATTTTTCTGCAATGACCCGATTGGATCATAATCGGGCCATCAGTCAGCTGGCTGAAAAATGCGGCGTTCTGACGACTGATATAAAAAATATGATTATCTGGGGCAATCATTCAAATACGCAATACCCTGATTTGCATCATGCCAAGGTAAAGGGGCTGGATGCTTTATCACTGGTCGATCAAAGCTGGTTTATTAACGACTTTATTCCTACCGTTCAGCAGCGCGGTGCAGTTGTTATTAAAGCCAGAGGCCAGTCGAGCGCTGCATCCGCAGCGAATGCGGCTATTGATCAAATGCGGGATTGGGTGCTGGGTACCGAAGAAGGCGATTGGGTGAGCATGGGTGTTGTTTCCGACGGTAGTTATGGCATTGCCAAAGGCTTGGTTTATTCGTTTCCGGTAAC
>JAYTJI010000335.1:0-1582 GCA_043731245.1 Methylococcaceae bacterium
GGGTTTGCTATAAATTACACAAACCCTGCATTAAATCTCTATCCGGTGTAGCCAGCGTGATTGGCTTTGTTTAAAAACTGGGAAACTTCAGTTATTAAAAATACCCACTTTATACCCCTGCTGTTGATTAAGTTGTGGCTGAACCGGCTGTTTTTGCTTGCGCTGAGGTTAACGTTTTACGCAATTCAGCTTCACAGGCCTGCAATTGAACCACCGCTTCGGCACGCATTTTTTTACCTTCATCGGCAATTTGCAGACTTTCTTCTATCGTCGCAATCAGGGTCTGGTTAGCCTTTTTTATCACTTCGATATCAAAAACACCACGCTCCAGTTGTTTGCGCGTTTCTGCATTGGCGATTTTGAGATTTTCGGCATTGGCCTCCAGTAAATCATTGGTTAAATCGGTCGCAGCCTTTACTGTTTCTGCTGCTTGCGATGACCTGAAAATCGTCACGGCTGTCGCCAGTTGCTGACGCCATAACGGTACGGTGTTAACAATCGTCGAATTAATTTTGGTGACCAAACCTTTATCGTTTTCCTGAACCAGCCGGATGCCGGGCAAACTCTGCATGGCAACCTGACGAGTCAGGCGCAAATCATGTACCCGTCGTTCCAGATCGTCGCGGGCAGCACGCATATCGCGCAGGTTCTGTGCAACGATAATTTCTGTGCTGATTTCAGCCTGTTTAGCTTGCTCTGGTATGGTGATTTCATCCAGTTGCCGCAACTTTTCGCCACCAGCGGCAATGTAATCTTCCAGCGTATAAAAATACTCCAGATTAGCCTGATACAAACGATCCAATGAGGTAATATCCGTCAGCAAACTGGTTTTATGCTTTTCCAGTTTATCGATGATGGTATCAATCTGTTTACGCACTTCTTCGTATTGTTGCAAGAACTTAACAACCGGCTTGGCTTTACCGAACAAGCGATCCAAAAAACCCTGTTTTTTATTCGGATCAAGATCATCAACTTCAAAACCGCGAATAATGGCGACCATTTCATTCAAATCCGTACCGGCTGGGCCTACGTCCTTATTTTTAACACCCTCCAGCATACGATCAGAAATACTGGTCAGTTGCTCCTGGGCCTTGCTACCGAAAAAAATGATCGAATGGGTATCGCTCATGTCGATTTCAGCCAGCAATTTCTGGATATTTTGCTGTTTTTCGGGAGAGGCTTCCTGATAGGGCAATATCTCCGGCTTTATTTCGGGGACAAGCTGATTTACGACATTGGTTTCAGGGATGTCGACTGTTGTGGTCGCTGCTGTAGATAACTGCTGTTCACTCATATTTTAGTCTCCGCTGATCGGCAGGCATCAAAGAATGCCTTCCCGTTTAAGTTGTGTGGATAAAACTTCAATTTTTACATCTAAATCAAAAACATCTTCTTCCAGCAACTTTTGTTGCTGTTCCTGAAACACGGATTCAATCGTTTCCAGCACATTGCGGAAGTTTTGTTCCAGTTGCCCTGACTGAGTTTGTTGGTGGGTTTTGGCATAACCCTCTGTCACCTGTTTGGCACCATCCAGATAAACATTCAGGAATTTACGCGCCCGGCGAATATCGCGTGGATCGGA
>JAYTJI010000336.1:0-2664 GCA_043731245.1 Methylococcaceae bacterium
ACCAATGTTCAGGATGGTTCTGTACTGCATGTGTCTCATGCAGGCCGGTTTTCGCCTCAAGGCTATCCATTAACCATAGGCAAGAACGTGACTATTGGCCATAAAGCCGTGGTACATGCTTGCACCATAGGCGATTATTGCCTGATTGGCATAAGCGCAATCATTCTGGATGGTGCTGTGCTTGAAGATTATGTGATGTTGGGTGCGGGGGCGCTGGTTCCGCCTGGAAAAAGACTGGAAAGCGGTTATTTATATGTGGGCGCGCCAGCAAGACAGGCAAGGCCTTTAAAAGACTCCGAAAAAGAATTTTTGGAGTATTCTGCGCAACATTATGTTGAATTAAAGAATGAATATTTAAAAGAGACGCGATAAATCGCGTCTCTACATCCGTTCCGAATTCAATAGCTCAATAACCGGCCGGGTTTTTGGGCGTATACCGCGCCAGATAAAAAAGGCTTCTGCCGCTTGTTCGACCAGCATCCCCAGACCATCCAAACTTTTTACAGCATGATTCTCCAGCCCCCAGCGCACAAAAGCAGTCGGTTCATTGCTGTAGGCGAGATCATAACAAACGCCATTTTTAGCGAGTAAACCGTCTGGCAATGGCGGTATACAACCGCTCAAACTGGTTGATGTTGCATTTATAATTAAATCGAATTGCTGGTTTTTTAAATCATTAAAGCCGCAACCTTTAACAGAACCTTTATGGATAAATTCCGCCGCCAGATTGATTGCTTTATCAACAGTGCGGTTGGCAATAACTATAGTTTGTGGGGATTGCTCAAGTATGGGGGCAATAATGCCCCGGCTTGCGCCCCCCGCACCGAGAATCAGTATTTTGCTTCCAGCCAACATGACGCCATGATTAGTCATCAAATCCGTTACCAAACCTATGCCATCCGTATTATCGCCCAGAAGTGAGCCATCTGCCTGTAACGCCAGGGTATTAACGGCTTTTGCTGTGTGGGCACGTTCTGTTTTAACATCGGCATAATTCCAGGCGAGTTCTTTCAGAGGAATGGTGCAATTTAAGCCCTTACCGCCATTAGCAAAAAATGTTGCCACTGCTGACGAAAATTGTTCGGCGGGTACTTCTTGCGCAGTGTATTCAAGCGCTTGCCCCGTTTGTTCGGCAAAAATCTTATGAATGCGCGGTGATTTGCTGTGTTTAATGGGGTAGCCAAAAACGGCGTAGCGATCTAGTAGCATTATACTTTTGTCCTTTTTTGCATCCGAATTCCCCATAAAATGGTTTCAACAACAATAAAAATGGTGATAATTTATTTAAGAGAATCTCTAAAAATTGCACTTCGACTGTTCGACAAGCTCACAGCTCAGTGCGAACGGTAATCTTTTTAAAGCAGTCACTTATCCGTTCTTGCTGAGCCTGTCGAAGCATGGATAAGCAATTTTTAGAGGTTCCCTTAAGAATAAAAATAATAAAAGCTGAACAAAATAGGAGCAACTTAGGGTGGAGGAAGCTTCACTCTGCACCAAAGATTACTAAGGTTACGCCAAGGGGTGCGATTAAAAGTGCGGTTTAATCTCAGGCTAGTAATTGGGTAGGGTGCGCTGTGCGCACCTTTTCGGCGACAAAGGTGGCGTGTGGTACGCACAGCACACCCTACGCGAATGAAAAAATCACACCTTTATCATATCCTAAAGGTGCAGTTGAGCTGCCTTTTTTATGTTTGTTACGGGCTTCCCGATTTCATCTTTATCAATTCAGCTCTTTTTTGTCTCGCGCGTTCGGCTTTTTCCGCGCTGTCTCTTTCTTTGCGTAGGCAGTGAGCTTCATAACGCCGTTTTGCCAGTTGTGCCTGTGCGTGTTTGGATGGTAAGTTTTGGTCTGTTGGTATTGGTTTCATGACAATACAGTCTACAGGGCAAGGTGCTATACAAAGTTCACAGCCGGTGCATTCTGAAGTGATAACCGTGTGCATAAATTTTGCCGCGCCTAAAATGGCGTCGACCGGGCAGGCGGCGATACATTTAACGCAGCCGATACAGTCTTCTTCAATAATAAAGGCGACACTTTTAGGTTTGTGCCGGCCGTTGTGCGGATTAAGCGGCTTAGGGGTAACACCCAATAAATGCGCTAATTCAAGAATACCGGCATCACCACCCGGCGGGCATTGGTTAATGTCCGCAGTCCCTGATGCGATAGCTTCAGCATAAGGGCGACATCCCTGGAAGCCGCATTGTCTGCATTGGGTTTGCGGCAGAATGGCATTTATTTCATCAATCACAGTATGGCTTAAACCTTCAATCGAGCTGGTAAGAATAGCCGACCATTTTTGCATTTATTTGGAATGAAGAATAGCCAGTGTTTGGTGTAATGAGTGCTTGAATTAAAAAATCGTTATAGTTGAGTCAGTGTGTAGGGCAAAATCGGGTGTGGGTTAAATTTGTAGATTGTTATAATATTCGCCTCGTGACATGCTATCAAGAAATTATCTGCTAGTGTGGCAGAAACAAAGAGTGTGATTAAAAGTGCGGTTTAATCTCAGGCTAGTAATTGGGTAGGGTGCGCTGTGCGCACCTTTTCGGCTCATCAAGGTACAAAATGTTACCCATGCCAGGATTGAATTTAAATTTAATAGAGAAAAGTGAGTGCTTAACCAGAATCTGATTTGTCACCCCGATGCAGTATCTAACGCCGTG
>JAYTJI010000337.1:0-2787 GCA_043731245.1 Methylococcaceae bacterium
GGCACCTGGACAATATTTTGAGTAATCGCAGAAAGTCGAATCCAGAAATCATAATCCATCGCACTAAAGCAGCGGGTCGAAAAACCGCCTACCTTATCGACAATGTTTCTGCGTATGAGTGCAGCATGAATTGGCCAGGGGCAACCTTTTAAAAAATGTTCGAAAATATCACCTTTTTCATAAGCAGGCGGCACATAAGGCGGCCCGTCCTCACCATTTTCAACAACATTCTGCCAACCGCAATAGCTTAAGTCCGCATTTGTTTCAATCAGCGTGTTATATAATTTTTCAAGGCAATCAGAAGTCCAGTAATCATCGGCATCAAGAAAAGCGATAAATTCGCCTTGTGCGTGCTGTAATGCCAAATTACGAGCCGGGTAAGGACCGCTGTTAGCTTGAGCAAGCACTTTTAAAGCCGGATATTTTTTTACTGCTTCCTTTAATATTGCAGGGCTGCGGTCGGTCGAACCATCATCAACAATAACCAATTCAACATGCGGATAGGTTTGCTGAAAAACACACGCAAGCGTTTCTTCGACAAAGGCTTCCGCATTATAGCAAGGCATAATGACAGAGATAAGTGGGTATTTTATTGAACTATTCATATTTATTGATTAAACATAACTTTGTGATCTGCTACGCAGGTTCACTAAAAGCTTTAAGTCATTCTATCCAAAATAATCCATTTCTACACAAGCACAGATAATATGGCCTATTAAAATATGCGCTTCCTGGATTCTTGCAGTATTACTTGAAGGGACAATAATGCAAGTGTCGACTTGAGTGGCCATCAACCCTCCATCGTTACCTGTAAAACCAATTGTATACGCATCTATTTGCTGAGCTTTTTTAAGACCTTCCACTATATTTTTGCTATTCCCGGATGTAGAAATGCCTATGACAATGTCATTTTTATTGCAAAGCGATTCAATTTGTCTTGAAAAAATTTGTTCAAAGCCATAATCATTTCCTACTGAAGTAAGAATTGATGTGTCTGTTGTTAAGGCAATTGATGCAAGTCCTTTTCTTTCCTGTTCGAAGCGACCAACAAATTCCGCAGCCATGTGCTGGCAATCAGCAGCGCTGCCGCCATTGCCCATCCACAAAATTTTGCCGTTTTCTTTTAAACAGCGTGTGATAGATTGAGAAATGGTTTCAATTAAATGGCTTGATTCGGCAAGCAACTGAATGGTATCAATATGTTGTTTAATATGTTTAGTAATTCGCTCTGACATTTCTAGGCCTTAAAATCTAATATTTCTGTTAAGTTTTTCGCTAATATGATTTAAGACGTTATCAACAGAAATGTCTTCCATACAACGGATAGAGTAAGGGCAGAAACATTGAGATTTATTTTCGCGCCAAACGCCTAATTTGGTATTTTCCTGACAAGGTTGGCAATCAAAATTTGCAGAAATAATACTGACATTACTGAGAAAACCTGGGAATACTTTGCGACGACTGGTAGGCCCTAATATAGGGAACACCGGCTTACCTAAAGCGACTGCCATATGGGTTACCCCACAATCATTGCCGATGACATAACCTGCCTGTTTTATCAGTGCAGCAGTATCTTCCAGCGATAACTGACCAATATAATTTTTAACATGTTCAGGGAAAATAATTTCATTATCATGTCGCTCCGCAAAACGCCGCGCAAAACGCCAAGCTTTTCCTTGATATTGCAGCGTTTTGCCAAATATCTTTTTACACCAGTCAGGAAAAATAATTCTGTTTGAATGATCCAGATCAGCAGGTAATCCAACAACAGCTACATCTTTTATTTGCTTAGCAAGTTCTCCGTATTTAGTCCATTTTCGAATAATCACCTGCATCCCGCCACCGGGGACTAGTACACAAGTATCTTCAGTAATATCGTCAAAAATCCTTTCGGAAGGCGTACAGCTTGTTTGTGTAACAATATCCACTTCAGGCACAATAAATTTTGCCAGATTAGAATAAAGCTCTATTTCTGAATGTAAACCAAAACCTTTGTGCCAATCCCACATAGGATGCAGAACTACCGCATTATCAAAGTTTTTAAAGCGGATAGGATCACCGCCTACTTCAAAACCATAGATATAAAGGTTATATTGTTGATCTAAGAAAGGCGTTTGCTCTGATGCAACCGTTCGGACATGTGCCCAGCGCTTGAATAGCGTATCAACCTTTGGCGTTTCACCTTGCAGACATAAGTCAACTTTATATCCCCCCAGAGATAACATTTCCATCATAGGCGTTGCCATGAGCATATTACCCATTCCGCTGCCTAAGTGAACCAATACCGTCTTTTGATTAGGCATTATCAACTCCCCTTATCCAGTCTCGTTGCTTAATCATTAAATTATTAGAGGCTACCATCTCACCCTCAGAATTAAACCATTTAAGCGTTGGTTTAATGGGTTTTTGCCATGCCAAATTGACAGTTTCATTAGTACTATTGACCAATAATAACTCTATAACATTCGCTTTGGATAAATTTGCGGGTAAAACGCCTTGATTATCCAGAACTGGCGGAGTGTATTGTTCAGCAGGTAAAACTGCTTCACCATTACAGCCAAGCAGAGAAGGCGCCATTCCAAAACCTAGATCATGACATTCAAGCATCGCCTCCGCCAACCATAGCCTATATTTCATATCCGGTTTGGCAAGACAGCGATAATAAAGCGCTTCTGCCCAAAAGCCAACAGAATAGCGCTTGCCTGGATCTAATTCCCGGTAACGTTTGATTAAACCGCTAGTCTGTGTAAACGCCATGGCTTTATCAAGAATGGCTTCATCAAAAGC
>JAYTJI010000338.1:0-11231 GCA_043731245.1 Methylococcaceae bacterium
ACGCGCTTCATTAAGATCTTCTGCACAACGCGGAAAAGAGACAGCAACATAATCGCACTTCATGATAGCGATAGTTTTGATGTCTTCTTTATCCTTTTCAGTTAATGCTGCTGCTGAAAGTCCGCCGCCTAAAAGGTTAATACCTTTATTGTTGGACAGATCGCCACCGACAACAACCGTACAGTTTACACGCATGTTTTCAACATTAACCACATCCAGCACGATACGGCCATCATCCAGTACCAGCCTGCTCCCAGGTATCACTTCCAACGCCAAGGGTTCGTAAGTGATGCCGACCTGGGTGTTGTCTCCCGCAGTAGGATCAAAATTAATGTCTAAAGAAAAATCCTGGCCTTCATTTAAATATACTTTCGTATCTTTAAATCGGGCAATACGAATTTTAGGGCCTTGCAAGTCAGCCAGGATGCCCACGCGCCGTCCGGTTTTCTTGCTCAGTTCGCGTACTGCGTTGGCTCTGTCGATGTGATCTTGGGCAGAACCATGGGAAAAGTTCATCCGGACAACGTCAACACCTGCATGAAATAAGCCTTCAAGTACGCCGGGCTTGTCAGTTGCAGGACCCAGAGTGGCTAAAATTTTGGTTCTTCTTAACATTAGATATTAGATCCGTTATTTTGCGTTTACAAAAGCAATCGTGGTGTCCAACATACGATTTGAGAAACCCCATTCGTTATCATACCAGGACAGAACTTTTACCAAACGTCCGCCCAATACTTTGGTCAGTGGTGATTCATAAATAGACGATGCAGGGTTATGGTTAAAATCAATTGAAACCAGCGGTCTTTCGTTGATATCCAGAATACCTTTTAATACACCTTTAGAGGCAGCGGTCAAAATTTCGTCAATTTCTGCTTTGCTGGTGTTTCTAGTCGCCTGGAAAACTAAATCAACAACGGACACGTTGATAGTAGGCACGCGCATCGCGAAGCCATCCAGTTTGCCGGCCAACTCAGGCAATACTAAACCAACAGCCGCAGCCGCACCGGTTTTGGTAGGAATCATGGATTGCGTAGCGGAACGGGCACGGCGTAAATCGCTGTGGTACACGTCAGTTAAAACCTGGTCATTGGTGTATGAATGGATGGTGGTCATTAAGCCACTTTCAATGCCAATAGCATCATTTAAAGGTTTTACAATCGGTGCTAAGCAGTTAGTTGTGCAAGATGCGTTGGAAATAACAGTGTCTGACGCTTTGAGTGTATTGTGGTTTACGCCAAATACGATAGTTCCGTCAACATCATCACCGCCTGGCGCTGAAATAATAACTTTTTTTGCGCCGGCCGTAATGTGTGCAGAGGCTTTGGCTTTGCTGGTGAAAAAACCGGTACATTCGTGGACAACTTCAATGCCCAGATCAGCCCAGGGTAGTTTTGAAGGATCTCTTTCAGAGAAAACCCTGATCCTGTCGCCATTGATGACAATGTAGTCGCCATCGACAGTGACTTCAAAAGGAAATTTTCCATGCACTGAGTCATATTGCGTCAGGTGGGCATTAGTGTTGCTGTCACCTAAGTCATTGATTGCAACTATTTGAATTTCGTTGGTGCGGCCTGATTCGTATAATGCGCGAACGATATTGCGTCCAATACGACCATAACCATTGATTGCAACTTTAATTGGCATTGAGTATCTCCAGAGTGATGATGTGATAGTTAGTAAAGGGGAGGTGGTTCGAAATTTTTAAACTTAGCGAGTATACCAAAATATGGGGTGTTTAGTCTATTGATGATCAAGACAGGGTGCGCTTATGTGCCAATAAAAATAACTTTAACGCGTATTGGGTCAATCATTTTAAGGTGCTGTAACTTACAACGTTGTTTCGATAATGTCAGGATCGCGGATTCAACCCTGAAGTGTGATTCTAGTGTTCAGACTGATTATTGCTTGGGCTTGGCGTTCGCCATTCGAACAGTATCCGATGCTCTTCCTTTGTAGGTAATCCTGAACGTGCGCCTATTCTCGTACAGCACAATGCACCGGCGGCGCTTGCATAACGCATGGTATCAAGCCAGGTCATACGTGAGGATACTGCGGCGGCAAATGCACCATGAAAAGCATCGCCTGCGCCGGTTGTATCAACGGCATCGACAGGGAAAGCGGGCAAGATACCTCGTTCCTGTCCGCGTTGCCAAATCAAACCTTTATCACCCAGTGTAATGACAACAGCAGGCGAAACTCCCGCTAAACGAGTCAGCGCAGCCTCTACATTTCCGGCAAATTGCCCGGCAAATTTTTCGGAACAAACCAGATAATCGACATGCCCCATCAGGGCTATAGTTCCTTCATGTAGGGAACCTGCATCCAGCACTGTAGGAATGCCTTTAACTTTAGCGCTTTTTAAAAGGGACAGGGACAAATTGGGTTCGTGACCATCAACCAAAATGGCCTTAGGCGTTACCGAGGAAAAATCAATGGCTTCAGAAGACAAAGGTTTAGTCCCGCCTTTGTAATTGATCAAGGCTCTTTTACCATCCGGTTTAACCAATACTACGGAGACTGGGGTTGGGGATAAGCCGCGAATTATGAGGCTTGCCTGAACGCCGTACTCAAGGAGTTCCCGGTAATGGTTTTCGCCGTAAATATCCTGACCAAGATAACCGGAAAAGGCTGCTGTGTAGCCAAGTTTGGCAGCGGTTACCGCAGCATTTGCAGCGGGGCCGCCTCCGCAACCGACAAGACCTGTCGCGCAAGTTTTTTCATCTTCTGATGGATGCTGATCGACCGAAAAAACAAGATCGTAAGCAGCGTGTCCCACACAAAGTACATCGATGTTCATCGGGTAAATAGCTATAGATTTAGCTTATGTTAAAAACCAATAACATAAGGTAGATGTTGTCTAGGCTTGCCATTGTGGGTTATTCATCCATTTATTGAAATCTGTAACAGAAAATGGCTGATTCAAATAATAACCTTGTACCACATCACAGCCATAACCCTTAAGTTTAGCCATTATCTCTTTGCTTTCTACGCCTTCTGCGGTGACCTGCAAACCCAGGTTATGAGCCAGGTTAATGATGGCTTTAACAATCACGGCATCATTTTCGCTATTCATAATATCCATAACAAACGACCTGTCTATTTTGATTTCTGTCAGCGGCATTTTCTTAAGGTAAGCCAATGATGAATAACCTGTCCCGAAATCATCGATCGAAAATTTATAACCCATACCATGTAGTCGTTTAATGATCTCCAGGGCACTTTCCGGATCATTCATAAGGGATCCTTCTGTAATTTCCAACATAATCCATTCAGGTTTAATGGCTGCGGAAGCCGCTACACCTGCAATAAGATCGGGCAATTCAGGGTTTTGTAAATCTTTAGCTGACAAGTTTACCGATATAATTATTTCTTTACCTTGCTTTCGCCAGTTCGCGCAGTCCCGGAAAGCCCGTTTTAACACCCACAATGTCAACTCCTTGATCATTCGCGTGCGTTCTGCCATTGGGATGAACTGCTCGGGTGGAATATCCCCTTGCGTTGGGTGGTTCCAGCGTATCAAAGCTTCCGCGCCATAAAGCGCTCCTGTTTGAATGGATACTTTGGCTTGATAAAATAGCTCAAGCCCATCCCGATCTATGGCATGGCGAAGCTCAGACATTAACGTGAGGCGTTGCGGGCTGTGGTTATCATATGAGAATTCATAGATGGCATAACCATTATTTGAAGTTTGAGCCATCTTCAGTGCCACACTCGCTTTTTGAACGAGTGTATCGACATCTTCGCCGTGCTCTGGAAAATAGACAATACCCACATTGGCATGTACTGCAACTTGAAGTCGCTCAACTATAAACGGTGACTCCATCGCTTTTTGTATGTTTCGGGCGAGTTGTTCAGCACCTGCTAAAGTGACAGACTCAGCCATAAAAATGCCAAATACATTACTGTCTATTTTGGCAACGCCATCCCTTTCACGACTCACTCCTTGTAATCGGGTAGATACTTGTTTAAGCACAAGATTACTACTGATTCGACCCAGGGTATCGGAGATGTCTTTGAAGTTTTCAATTTCTATCAGCAAGATGGACAACAATTCATTTTGCGTCTTCGCAGAAGGAATAGCCCGATCTAACCAATTATTAAACAGCGCCCTATTTGGCAGCTCTGTCACAGGGTCATGAGTGCTGGCGTGCTGGGTCTGCTTTTCCAGAGTATCGGCTTTATTGCGCAATTCCTGAGTCTGGTCAAATATCATGACACCGGCTTGGTAGGCAATCATTGAACTTGAATGCTGCCCCCAGAAACCAAAAACAAAAGGAATAGCATCTAAAATCCACAGCGCCATGTTGCTCTTCTGCGCGTTCATAATGCCATTCAGAGATAATTCACCGTAGCTAAAATAACTAACCAGGCAGGTAGCAATAATAATAGTGGAAACAGCAATTAAAACACCTTGGTAAGCTGTTTTTGAAACTTCACTCTTAAGAACTCTAACATTATCGCCGAGTAAATGGCCTGCAATCGCTACAATCATTCCGTTCTCTTATGGTTTACAGGCCTTTTAGCAGGTCTTTTTTAATGTCATCAATTTGTTCCAGCCCAACAGAAATTCTGATTAAGCCTTCTGTAATTCCTGCTACGGCTCTGGCTTCTGGGGTTAATCGGCCATGGGTGGTTGTTGCCGGGTGAGTTATAGTGGTTTTAACATCACCCAAATTTGCAGTAATTGATAGCATTTCTGTCGCATCGATCAACTTCCAGGCATGTTCCCTGCCACTGCTTACTTCAAAACTGACAATCCCACCAAAGTGACTTTGTTGACGTTTTGCCAGTTCGTGTTGGGCATGCGATTGCAAGCCGGGATAATGAACTTTGGCAACGCCGGGTTGTTGCTCAAGCCACTTGGCTAACTCAAAAGCACTGTCGCAGTGGGCTTTCATTCTAACAGCCAAGGTTTCCAACCCGGATAAAAATACCCAGGCGTTAAATGGGCTCATGGTTGCGCCACCGGTACGCAGATAAGGATAAATATATTTTTCAATTATCTCGTCACTGGCGATAACAGCACCACCTACACAGCGCCCCTGACCGTCTATATATTTTGTTGCCGAATGAATAACAATATCCGCACCTAATTCAAACGGCTTTTGCAACACGGGGGTGCAGAAACAATTATCAACAATCAATAAGCAGTTATGCTTATGTGCAAGTGTAGCTAGTAATTCAATATTTGCAATTTCGATTAATGGATTGGAGGGTGTTTCCAAAAATAAAAATCGGGTGTTAGGCTTTATAGCGGATTCCCAGGCCGCTACATCTGTCAAATCGACAAAATCGGTTTCAACACCAAATTTGCCGAAATAGTTCTGAAACACTAATACGGTATTACCAAAAACCCCACGCGAACAAACGACATGGTCGCCGGCTTTGAGCAACCCCATACCCACTGCCATAACCGCCGCCATACCGGATGCGAATGCCAGACAACGTTCACCTTTTTCCATCAGCGCCAGCCTTTCCTGAAAGGCATTCACTGTTGGATTGGTAAAACGGGAATAGATATTGCCCGGTTTTTGTCCGGTAAAACGCAAAGCAGCTTCTTCGGCGCTTTTAAACACGTAACTGGAGGTCGCAAAAATGGGCATACTGTGCTCATCTTCATGAGTGCGTTTGTGCCCGGCTCTTATTGCCTGAGTTTCCAGAGAATAGTCGTTCCAGTTAATATCTTTCATAGTTAGAGGTGCAAGGTAAGGTTCAAGATGAAAGGCTAAGATGGTTAAAGGGGATCTCTAAAAATTGCTTACGCATGCTTCGACAGGCTCAGCAAGAACGGATAAGCGACTAATTTAAAAGGATAACCGTTCGCACTGAGCTTGTCGAAGTGCAATTTTTAGAGGTTCCCTAAAGGCAAGTTTCGATTACGTTGAATGCCAGGTTTTTTTACCTTTCATTTTTCGCCTTTTACCTTGTAGCTGTCATAACATTTCGATAATGGATTTTTCGGAGTTACGTTCGGCCTGTGCATTATCATTTCGCAACGCTTCAGTACGCTCAAGATAGGCATCATCAATATCGCCGGTAATGTATTCCTTACTGAAGCATGAGGTATCAAAATGTTGAATGCTGGGGTTACCTTTGCGAACCGCATCTATCAAATCGCCCAGGTCTTGATAAATCAAACGATCGGCACCTATGGCCTCACAGACTTCATCCTCGGTACGATTGTGGGCAATCAGCTCGTGGGCGGCAGGCATATCAATGCCATAAACATTCGGAAATCGAACTGGCGGCGCGGCAGAAGCAAAATAAACTTTTTTAGCGCCCGCATCCCTGGCCATTTGGATAATTTGCGCCGAGGTTGTACCTCTGACTACCGAGTCATCAACCAGCAAAACGTTTTTGCCGTCAAACTCAAGACCAATAGCATTGAGTTTTTGTCTGACCGATTTTTCGCGCATTTTCTGCCCTGGCATGATGAAGGTTCGACCGATATAACGGTTTTTCATAAACCCTTCGCTGTATTTAACGCCCAGCTTATTCGCCATTTGTAACGCTGCGGTTCTACTGGTGTCAGGTATAGGAATAACCACGTCAATATCATGATCAGGCCATTCTCTAAGCACTTTTGCAGCCAGTTTATCGCCCATACGCAGACGTGCCTTGTACACTGAAATATCGTCAATAATTGAATCCGGACGGGCAAAATAGACATACTCGAAAATGCACGGACAATGATCTGTCTTGTCGCTACACTGTTGAGTATATAACTGCCCTGACTCTTCAATAAAAACCGCTTCACCAGGCTCTATGTCTCGAATAAGATCAAAGCCCAGCACATCAAGCGCAACACTTTCCGATGCGATCATGAAATCAGAGCCTTGCGCGGTCTTTTTCTCGCCAAACACGACAGGCCTGATCCCGTGAGGGTCTCTAAAACCCAAAATCCCAAACCCGGCAATCATAACAACAACGGCGTAAGCGCCACGACAGCGGCGATGAACCCCTGCTACTGCCTGAAAAACATCATCGACGCTTAAATGCAATTTACCCAAACTTTGCAGTTCATGAGCAAAAACATTTAACAAAACTTCAGAATCAGAATCGGTATTAATATGTCGTTGATCTTCTACGAACAGGGCTTTTTTCAACTCCTCGGTATTGGTCAAATTACCATTATGCGCCAGGGTCAACCCAAAAGGGGAGTTTACATAAAACGGCTGCGCTTCCGCAGAACTGGTGCAGCCTGCTGTTGGATAGCGAACGTGAGCAATGCCCATGTTACCTTTTAACTTTAGCATCTGGGCATTGGTAAACACATCGCGGGTCAAGCCATTATCTTTACGCAGGTGCAAGCGTCCACGCTCACAGGTGACTATGCCGGCGGCATCCTGCCCCCGGTGTTGCAAGACCGTCAGTGCGTCGTAGAGATCCTGATTAACAGCTTGATGTGAAACGATTGCGGCAATACCACACATTATTTTTACCTGAATCTAATAAAGTTGTTAACGAAAATGAATATAGCCAGCCAGTTTTGACGGAATATGGTCTCGTAACCAAACAGCGCATGTTTGAAACGGTGGCAGTAATTGTGACTCTTTCCACCAAAGATCATCCGGCAAGGCCGTTAATCCAGCCAGTATGACCAACGCCACCACAACGACCATGCCGTGTACACCACCAAAAACCATTCCGCCTAACCGATCCATAAACGTTAATTCGGTCTTTTTAATGGCTTCGCCCAAAAGCATCCTGATTAAGTGTCCTACAAACAGGGTTATCAAAATTAACGATGTAAAAGAAGCCGCAATTTTAGTTACAAAATGGCTAATGCTCGATTCCCAAAAAACAGAAAACTCCAGGCTAAAACATAAACTAACTACGATCGCCAACACCCAGATTGCTATTGAAAAAACCTCCAACCTGAAACCGCGCAACAACCCTATGATTAACGAAATAAAAACCAGTCCAATAATGGCATAGTCTATCCAGATCATTGTTTTTCCTAAGTTACAAAACTCAATGTTTAAATTTTCTCATAGCAGATTACTCACCAATTAGAATGGATTGTATTTTTTGACTGCTCAATTTTGCTTTCATTTCGAGGGCTCGTTTCTTATCCAGCGTTGGGCCTATTTTAAGGCGATAAAAGCCTTTAGTCGCTTCCAGTGTCACTGGCAGGCCCTGCTTGCGCAAAGTCTCCATAAGCGACTGGGCATTCTCTTTTTTACTGAAAGTGCCTGCTTGAATAGTCCAACGACTTAATTCAGAGCTTGATTTTTCAGGCTTAACAGCTGGTTTTTCTGTTTTGATTACTGTCGCCGCAGCCAAAGGCTTTATTTTTGGCGGCTGTTTTAACGCGCTTGATTCTGCTTTCGGAATTGGTTTCTTGGTTTTTATCGGTTTACTGGGCTCGACTACAACTCCAGTATCCAGCGTATCATTTGCAGGCTCATCATCAGCTTGCTCAGCCTCTTCTGTAACGACTGGCGGTTCATCGTCCAAAGGTTCATCTAAAGGGATTTCTTTGTTTGCTGACAGTTCGGCCTCTTCTTCTGTATTCACTACAGTTTCGTGGCCGGTATCAGGCGTATTCAAAACCTGATTAGCGCTGGTCGGTAGTTTATTTGCTGATTCTTCTCCCGTATTAACCGGTGTCGCGGGAATATTTAGTTCACTAACTAATTGACCGCTATTATCAACGGGGTCATCAAACAACATGGGGATAAAAATAGCAGCCAGTGCCGTCACTACTACAGCGCCAATCAACCGTTGTTTTAATTCTGGATTCATTTTCAACTCACCTTTTCTTAAATTCATTCAAACAATCAGATACTAAAAAAAAAGATCCAAAAACCAGCAGCAAGTCATCTTCTTGCGCCTGATTTTTTGCAGCGTTAAACGCTTGCGAAAACCCGCTAAAACCAAAGGATACACGCGTCACAGCGCTTTTCGAAAAAATATTACTCATAAGGGATTCTGTAGCTGCCCTGGGATTGGTTAATGGTGCAAAAAACCAATCGTAGACTATAGGATTCATAATTTCTAGTACGCTCGCTATATCCTTGTCCTTCATCATTGAAAAAACAGCATGTATCCTTTTGCCTGGGAAGGTCGTATTCAGATAATCAGCTAGGGTTTTAACAGCCTCTGGATTATGCCCAACATCTAATAGAATTGGGATTTTATCATTAATCAATTGAAACCGGCCGAGTAATTGGCTATTTTTAAGTCCTGTTCGAATTGCCATTTCGCTTACCGGTAATTTTTTTGCCAATACATCAACAGCCAAGATAACGGCTGAGGCATTACGGTATTGATGTTCGCCTTTTAAACCAGGCTCAGGTATGTCGCTAATGTGCCTATCTTCAGCAAACCAATCCCAAGTTATGGCTTGTTTTTTATAGGAAAAATCTTTGTTGATACAATACAACCGAGCACCTTTATCAACTGCACTTTGCAACAAAGATTTGGGAGGATCGCAATCACCCACGATAGCGGGGGTATTTGCCCGGAATATACCGGCCTTTTCTCGCCCTATTGCTTCACGCGTTGCACCCAACCAATCAACATGATCAATACCGATACTAGCTATCAATGATACGTCAGGATCAACAATATTGACGGCATCCAGCCGTCCGCCTAAGCCTACCTCAAGCAGTTGAATATCCAAGCCTGAGCGCCAGAAGATGTCCAGTGCGGCTAACGTGCCGAATTCAAAATAGCTTAATGAGGTATTGCCTCGAACCGATTCTATTCTTGCAAAGGCCTCGCAAATAAGTTCATCCGATACTGGATTACCATCTATTTTTATCCTTTCATTATATTTCAGAATATGAGGAGAAGAATAAGCGCCTACACGATAGCCCTCTGCTCTATAAATAGACTCAAGATAAGCTATACAGGAGCCTTTTCCGTTTGTCCCTGCAACGGTAATGGTAAGCGGCTTGACGTAATTAGGATTAAGTGTCTGAAAAACTTGTGCCGCCCGCTCTAACCCTAAGTCTATTGCTAAAGGATGCAAGCTTTCCTGCCAGTCCAGCCAGCCCTTTAAGGAATCAAAACGCATCATTAACCGAGTGCTTGTAGAGTGAGCTATTCCTGTTCAGAATGACCTGCAACAAGACCACCGGACGCTGAAGTTGTTGCAGATGTCTCTGCTCTACGCGCCATTAACAGTAACAAAATGCTAGAAATTTTATCGCGTATTTCACGTCTATCAATAATCATATCGATCGCACCATGCTCCTGTAAAAATTCGCTACGTTGAAAGCCTTCAGGTAGTTTTTCACGGACGGTTTGCTCTATCACTCTGGGGCCCGCAAAACCGATCAAAGCATTGGGTTCGGCAATATTAATATCGCCAAGCATGGCTAAACTAGCCGACACACCACCCATGGTTGGGTCGGTCATAAATGAAATATAGGGTATCCCTGCATCAGACAGCCTGGTTAATGCGGCGCTGGTTTTCGCCATTTGAAACAAGGAAAATAGTGATTCCTGCATTCTGGCACCACCACTTGAGGTAAATACAATAAACGGTATACCCAGCTCAAAACTTTTGTTGACACCACGGACAAAGCGCTCTCCAACCACTGAACCCATTGATCCGCCCATGAATTGGAAGTCAAAGGCGGCAACAACAATATCGTTACCTTTAAGCTGCCCTTTCATAACGACCAGAGCGTCACTTTCTTTGGTTTGTTTTTGCGCCTGCACAATCCGGTCTTTATATTTTTTAGTGTCTTTAAACTTTAACGGATCGACAGGCTTAATGTTTTTGCCGATTTCTTCACGCCCCTCTTCATCCAGAAATATACCCAGCCGTGTTCTAGCTGAAATGCGCATGTGATGTTCGCATTTTGGACAGACACTAAGATTTCTTTCCAATTCCGTGTTGTAAAGAATCGCATTACAGCTAGGGCACTTAGTCCACAAACCTTCAGGCACGGCGCCTTTTTTATTGGATCCTTCGGTTCTGATTGTCTTGGGGAGTAATATTTCAAACCAACTCATACGTTATGCTCCATAGTGCTTTATCATTACGCTTTAGTTACTATCCATTGCCTGACGCATGGAGGCTAACAATTCAATAATTTCATTTTTAGCCTGTTCCAAATCATCCGGATTGGCTTCAATTTTACTAATCAGGGCGCTACCGACAACAACGCCATCACCTAGGGAGGCAACTGTCTGTGCCGTTTGTGCGTCCTTTACGCCAAACCCAATCGCTACAGGTAATCGCGTATTGGCTCTGATTTGTTGCAGCTTGCTTT
>JAYTJI010000339.1:0-1347 GCA_043731245.1 Methylococcaceae bacterium
GTTGAAGGCCAACAGGTGGCGCTCTTTTATATGCCTAAAGAGAAAGCTGTTTATGCGATAAACAATTACGATCCTTTTGGGTGCGCCAATGTATTATCACGAGGATTGATCGGCGACATAAACGGTCAGCCCGTAGTTGCTTCACCTTTATATAAGCAACATTTCAATCTGCAAACGGGTGCCTGTCTTGAAGATGAAACGGTAACCATACCCGCTTACGCCGTTCGTATTGAAAACGGTAGCGTTCAAGTCAGCATTACGGAGTAGGTTTATGAAGTATCACTATTATATTGCTGATGTTTTCACCCGGCAGGTTTTCAACGGCGCTCAAATTGCGGTGTTTCCCAATGCGGATGATTTGAGCGATGAGCAGATGCGGCTACTTGCCAGAGAGTTAAATCTAACTGAAACAGTATTTGTTTTCCATCCTGCGGGTGAAGCCGAAATTACAACGCGCAAAATGCGGATTTTTTCACCGCTGGGTGAAGTCGATTTTGCCGGACATCCGATTATAGCGACCGCTTATGTACTGGCTAGCTGTGGCGATATTAACTTAACGGAAGCGATTACACCGGTAGTATTTGAGCAGAACGTAGGGGCGATAGCTGTCAATATTAGCGCCGAACAGGGCAAGCCCGTTTTTGTTCAGTTTAGCCGTAAAGTTTCATCCATCGTTGACCGGTTTGCGCCCACCGATGAAGAACTGGCCAGTTTCCTGTCCATCCAGCAATCGGAACTTGATCACAAGAAATACTCACCTCGCCTGGTGTCCTGTGGTGTTCCGTATCTGATTGTACCTGTTTGGAGTTATGAATCAGTTAGGAATGCCAAATTTAATTATTCTGCCTGGAGCCAATCCATTGCGCCACAAACAGCGGCACAGGAAATTTTACTGTTCGCACCGAAAACCCCTTTTATGGATTCGGATTTTAATGCACGCCTACTCGGCCCCCGTATAGGCATACACGAAGACCCGCCCATAGGTAGCGCCATGCCGGCCTTTGCATCGTACCTGTGTTCATTTGAACAGACCCAAAAAGGCACCCACACCTTTGCCGTCGATAGAGGCGATGCACAATCGCGGCGGAGTGTGTTAAATGTGGAAATGGATCATAAAGGACTGGAGCAATTAGCGCTGCGCGTGGGTGGTGCAGCGGTCATGTTTGCAGAAGGCACGGTTGAGTTACCTGATTAAAATGTAGGGTACGCATCGCGTACCATTAGGCGTTTCCGATAAATCAAGCCCCCAAAAAGGTACGCGATGCGTACCCTACACGAAATAAAAATTAACGGCGATATTATGCTATTTGGACGTAACAAAAAAAATCCCATCAAAATGGCTGACAA
>JAYTJI010000340.1:0-1645 GCA_043731245.1 Methylococcaceae bacterium
CTTTACTTCTTTAAGAGAAGCACTATCCTCGATCAAAAATGGGGAACTACCTCCATTATTAAATATCAAGATCCCAGCTACCAATTCCCTGTTGGCTTAAAAGTTTATGGTAATTACAGTTATCGTATAGTGGATGCACGGGCTTTTTTTGTTGCTGTTGTCGGCAGCCATAATAATTTTTACAGTGATGATTTTAGAGCGGTCATGTCAGCGCGTATTATTCACCCGCTAAGTGATTTTCTTTCGACCAGTCGCTACACCTATACTGAAATTGATGCCAACCGCGAGCAAATAGCGAGCGGCATGCAGGAAAGCTTGTCAGGCGTATTTCGTGAATTCGGTCTTGAAATGACTGATTTTCGCATTGAAGGCACTGATTTTGATGGGGATACGTTAAAACGCATTAACCGCATTGCCGATCTGACTGCGGAAGCTGCGGCTGCCCAGGCGGTAGGTCTTGATTATGCCAGGGTTCAACAGCTTGAAGCTATGCGTGAAGCAGCAAGAAACGAAGGCGGTGGCGCAGGTATGGGCATGGGGCTTGGTGCAGGCATAGGTTTTGGGCAAAGCATGGTGCAATCCATGTCCGACAATACCAGTAATCCAATGGATACGCTGGCTCAGCTTAAAAAAATGTTTGAGGCTGAATTAATCTCCGCCGAAGAATACACCACCAAGAAAAAAGCAATTCTCGATAAACTCTAAGCTATGGCTAAATGTAATAGTTGTTCCGCACCGTTACCCGCTAATAACAATAAGTGCGTCTATTGCGGCACGAGAAATGATGTCGATTTGCATAGCAAATACGATTATTCGATTATCCACAAAGAATCTGATCGGCTTTGCCCGTATTGTGAAAAATCGTTGCAGATTATTGATCTTAATCTCAATGGTTCATTTCAAGTAGAGCGCTGTGCCGACTGTTTCGGCTTATTTTTTGATTCTGGAAAAGTTGAAACCTTGATTGAAAACTCTGTATCGAACGTTTTCAATAGCAATTGGCAGCAGCTGGATATGATCAATAACGATCGCTTTCAAGGTAATAAAAATGAAAAATACATCAAATGCCCTGCGTGCCGTGCTTTTATGAGCCGGGTTAACTTCGGTTATCGAAGCGGGGTTATTATTGACCGCTGCACAAGTCATGGCATCTGGCTGGATAGTGGAGAACTAACCCACCTGATGGAATGGAAAAAAGCAGGTGGGCAGTTATTGCAGGATCGGGAAAAACAAGCCGAAGCCCTGAAAAAAAACGACTTTGGATCAATTCTTGACCATAAGCGCACTCAACCGGATTATTTTGGCAATGCCCCTGAATCAGAACTCATTGATACAGTCGCTTCTATCATTGCCAAAATTTTCAGATGACACTAAGATGTTGCGTTTGAGTAACTTCTCATTACCCACAGGTAACAATGCGAGACCTACGAGGTTTTATAAACCTCGTAGGTCTAACTCATCCCATTAATCCAGCTTGACTTTAAAGGTGACAGCGCCGCTACTGGCCGGTGCCAGTGATCCGGTAAACCGCCATTCGATACCACCGGTGCCGCCGGGTGTGTCAAGGCTTGAACACGGTATGGCTAGCGTCGGCGATGTCGGTGTTGTTTTGTTGCATGCTGACAAGTTAAGTGGAAATGACCCC
>JAYTJI010000341.1:0-2177 GCA_043731245.1 Methylococcaceae bacterium
TATGGAACGTCGTAATTTTATGCGCTTAAGTTTAGTCGCTGTGGGTGCAAGTATTATCGCACCAACAATAGTTTTGGCTGAGAGTGAAAAACCGGTAAAGGGAGCCAGCGATATTTATTATACCAAGGACGATTCGGGTCGCTGGAACGGGAAGGTTGCAACGCATTTACCCAACATTGAAATAGAAAAAACGGGCGGAAAGATAACCGTAAAAGTTGTAACAGCACATGAGATGAAAGGTTACGAGCACTATATTGTTAAGCATGTGCTGTTGGATAGTAACCATAAGTTTTTAAACGAACATATGTTTGATCCTGCCAAGGACAAGGCGGCAATATCAACATTTACGCTACAGGACTACAGTGGGCCGCTTTACGTGTTGAGCATGTGTAACAAACATGATCTTTGGTTGAATACGGCTGACGTGTAAACTCCAGGTTGGGTAGGGTGGGCAGGTTTTCTTGCCCACCGATTACATAACAAAAGTATAAACTCCTCAATTGGATGGGTAGAAAGGCCTGCCCATCCACGCTAAAGTCCAAATTTCGTGCATGACTAATTACCAATCTTTACGGCCAAATCCCAGCAGGATTTTAGTCATTGTCATGCGTTACCTGGGTGATGTGCTGCTAACCACGCCTTTATTGCATTCGTTAAAACAGGCTTATCCTGATGCCCAGCTAGATGTCCTCGTGTATCGCAACACAGCCGGTATGCTTGAAGGCAATCCCGATATTGATCACATTATTACCACGCCTAATCGTCCAAAGGTTGCTGACTATTGGCATTTATTGCGGCAACTTTTTAGACGTTATGACCTTGCCATTGCCACGCAGGCCGGAGATAGGCCCTTTTTGTACACATTATTTGCAGCGCCATTGCGGGTTGCCGTAGTGCCACCGAAAAATACCACCGGCTGGTGGAAGCGTTTTTTTGTCCAACGTTGGATAGAGTTTGATGATGACAATACACACACTGTCTTACAGCACTTAAGATTACTGGATTTGCTTAATGTTCCTCGTTGCTTTTCATTAATTCCACCGCAGCTTGATAATATTGAACAGTTAAAGCAATTTTCTTTTCTATCGGACAATGTCGGCTATGCCGTTTTGCATCCATATCCTCAGTGGACTTACAAGCAATGGACGGTAGAAGGCTGGATAGAAATCAGTCATTACCTTAACCGATTGGGATTAAGGCTTGTTTTTTCGGGGGGCGCCGCACAGGAAGAAATAGATTATGTTGCCAATATTGTGTGCAAACTTCCTGAAGACACGATTAATTTGGTAGGTCAGGTTTCATTGGCGCAGCTTGCCGCCATTATTGCCCAGGCAAAGTTATTCATTGGCCCTGATACGGGAATTACCCATTTAGCGGCAGCAACGGGAATTCCAGTTATTGCACTTTTTGGACCAACCAATCCAGTTAAATGGGCTCCTTGGCCGACTGGATTTAACGAAAATGAAAATCCTTTTCATAAAGTAGGTAACCAGAAGGTAAACAATATCATGCTGTGTCAAGGAAAAGCTGATTGTGTTCCCTGTCATTTAGAGGGTTGTGATAGACACCCGAAAAGTCGAAGTCAATGCTTGGACAGCTTGTCTCCTGAGTTTGTTAAAGAGTTAATAAAACAAGTATTAAATTGATGGTAAAGCTCCCGTTGATACAGAGGGGTCTAAATTTTTTTTGGCTAAAACCATTGGGTCTTTAAAAACCACTTAGGGCGGCAGGAATTTCAAAATAACGTTAAAATGCCAATAAAGTGAACTTTGTAATTTTCAAGACATGAATTTTAATATGACATTGGCTCAACGAGTACAGGCACGCATACTTGAATATGGGAGCATTACTACGGCTTTATTAGTGGCTTCAATCTATTTTTCGACTAGCTCAGCAATAATTTTATCAGCCTTGCTGGGCTTGTTCTGGTTGCTTGCTGTCCAATTTATGATGCTACCTGACACATTAAAGAAAAATCCTGTTGCCGCCTGGTCTTTACTTTTGTTTTTGTGCTTTATTTTTGGATTTAGTTATAGTAGTGCAAAAAACGGCGAAGCCTTCTCTATGCTAATGAAATTTAGGGAGTTGCTATTCATTCCGGTGTTGTGCTCATTTTTGACCACAGAGCGCTATCGCTGTTGGGTATGGAAAGCCTTTGTTATAGGATCTGTGCTGAC
>JAYTJI010000342.1:0-18533 GCA_043731245.1 Methylococcaceae bacterium
TAGTGCATTTGTTTGTTTTGCCATTAGCTAATTCACTGCTTAGTTGCATTATAACATATTGATTATAAATATTAAATGTGTTTTTCGGTCAGGCACTAAATAAAATTAACAGTCATACTATCATTACAATTAGTGATTATATAGTTTGACGGTTACTGTTTTTCTGTGTTCCAAATATCTTTGACATTAACTCCCCGGTTGAGAGAGTTTTTAGAAAAATCACATCTGACTAAAAAACTTGTGTTTTCTATGAAGTTCAAGTTAAGCATGGTGGACAAAAAGCTTTATTGTTTGCTCAAACTACCTGAACGTATTATTCGCTAAGCTGGAGTCTGAAAACCAAAGAACATATCATTTTTGATGTGAGTTTGTGATAGAAGCAGCTGAGTTGATCTGAAGTATTTATGGATTTTCCAGCAAGTAACCAGAATAAAATCCAACGTATAGATGATTGATTATGGGTTTCAGCTATTGCCTCCACCCATCGGAGCGACATTAAATAATATAACGGACTACAAAAATTGGTGGATACACACTTACGAAAATCAGAGGTATTTGAAACTTTAAATAGCCGACAATCGGTCCACAGTGTCGGGATAATGTTCAACCAAGCGAATTAATACTGCGGCTTGTGCATTAGGTCTGGCACGTCCTTGTTCCCAGTTTTCGAGCGTACGTTCATTAATGCGCAGGTATCTTGCAAACACGGATCGCGACAAATGCAGGCGTTCGCGCAGGCTTAATAGCTCTTCAGGTGTTATTGTAAGCACGGTTTTTTTTTCTACCGCACACTGCTTCAGTGTAAGCTTGCCTTCGCGTTCTGATTTGAGCGCAGTAAATCCTTCGTTTAATTCGTCAAATAAATTACGTTTCATTTGTTTCTCCTCGCCTCTAGTTCTTGCTTGAGCAGGTCTTTTAAAATATTGCGTTGCACTGGTGTTAAGTCATCCATTTCGTTTTTGTTAAAGAGAGTAAACAACCAAAACTGTTGACCCGATACCCACCAATAATAAATAACCCGTAATCCTCCACGTTTTCCTTTGCCTCGCTTTTCATCGGTATAACGAATCTTGCGTAATCCACCTGTGCCTTCAATGACATCCCCGGCCTCAGGGTTTTGCATAAGAGTCTTCTGAAACGCCTGAAAATTCTCGTCATTCAGGTAATCTTGGCGATTTCGTTCAAAAGGAGGTAATTCGACGAAAATGGCTTTCATGTAATAATTGTACGTAATCTACGTATGGTTGGCGAATGTTTTTAACAAGCAGCGAATAGCCTGAATGAAACACAGTAGAATCCGGGAGTCACTTTTAGTCTGGATTCCGCAGTGCCACTTGCTGTAATTAACTGTTACTTTGCCTTACCAAATAGATTTTTGAATTTTGCTAGCTTTCCTTTAGCCGGGCGTACTGGCGGTAGATCCATTTCAACTGCCGCAGGCTTAATTGCCTCTTCAACCTGTTTTGTGTCTTTGGGTTTTTGTTTTGAACCAAACAGGTTTTTGAGTTTCCCAAGCTGGCCTTCAGCGGGACTCGCTGATGGTTTCTCCACTTCAGCTGGCGAAGGCTGAGTTTCCTCTACATCCTGCTTTGTAGTTTCGGATTGCTGATTGATGTCACCAAAGTAGTATTTTGTTTTTCCATACCGGTCTTTCACGGGGCTCACAGGCGGTTGTCCGGCTTCCATAGGCGCAGGTTGAAGTTCTGGCTTCTCCTGTTTTGTTTCTTCGGGTTGCTGTTTTGAATCAGGCAGGTTTCTTAATTGGTCTTTAGCTGGATACACTGAGAGTTGTTCCGCTTTAGATGGCGCAGGCTGAATTGCTTCTTCATATCGTCTTGTTTCAACGGATTCCGGTTGTGCCGTGATGGGCTCTTGTTTGGTTTTGCCAAACAGGTTTTTGAGCTTTCCGGTTACCCCACTCGTTTTAACGGGACTCACTGGTGGCTGTTCGATGTTTAATGGCACAGGCTGAATGTCTGCCTCAGCCTGCTTTATCTGTTCAGATGGTTGCTTTTTACTACCCAACAGATTTTTGAGCTTGCCAAACTGGAACTTAGAGGGACTCTCTGATGGTTGTTCTATTTTTAATGATGCCTGCTGACTTACGCCACTGGTTTGTTCTTTAACGGAATTTACCGGCTGTTCAATGTTTGAAGGTGCGGGGGGAACTTCTTTATCAGTAGTTTTTAATTCAATAATCGCTTCATTTTCCACCAGCTTTACAAGTGCTGGTTGTGGCTCTACTTTAACCTGATCGATAGGTTTAATTGTTTCCGGTTCGGTAATCAGGGTATCCGCAGCGGTAAATTTTTCTTCCACTTGCGTTAGTTGTTGCCGGGTATTATTTAATTCAAGCGCTTGCTTTTGCAATTCCGTAAGACGCGTCAATTCAAGCAGGTGGTTATTTTGTGTTTGAGTTAAAGCCTGCTGAGCTTTATCCTGTTGCTGTTGGAACATGGATTTTTGCTCTTCGAGCATTTGCTCCAGACTGGAAACCTGACGGGTTTTTGTGGCTAAGGTGGTTTGTAATGTTTCAATGACGGATTCTAGCTCAGTCCGTTTTAATGTTTCTGTTTGATAAGATTGTTGCAGTTCAGTTTTCGCCTGCTGCTCATTACGTAAACGTGTTGTTAATAAGTTGATGACTCTATCGTGCTGTTGCCATAAGTCTTCAGCTTTAATGTCTGCCATAACCGGCAATGGGCGCTCACCCAGATCAAAGCCGGTTGCCAACGCTTGAATAATCCCGGCAACTTGCTGGTTGCGTTGAGAAAGCAGGTTCTCAGATCGGTTAGCCCGCTCCGCTTCGCTTTGCGCCAATTGCTGGTCTTTTTGCATTTGTTCGGTATTAGCCGTTAATTCCTCTTGCATCAGCTGTATCTGTTGTTGTGAGGTATTAAGCAAGGTATTGAGATTATTTTGTACTGCAATATGCGCTTTTTCAGCGGTTTTAGCCGCCTTCTTTAAGGATACAACCTTAATGCTGTAAATAATGGCTGTCAGCAACCAGACTGTTATTGCTAAAGCCGCAGCGTACAAAGGATAGGTAAGTGTCAGTTGCAGCCACTCAGCAAGAATGGTTTTAATAATGGGTAAGTAGGTTTCCATCAGTGTTCCTCAATAAAAAGTGGCGGTAATGTGTGGGTTGCATGGGGCATTTATTTTTTTGATTTAATCCCAATACACATTGGCTTAATGTAGTCCCTAAAAATCCGTCTGGGAAATAAAATTATTGTAAAGTCTAACTATTTGGTTCCTGTAATCGGAGGGTGTGATTAAAAATGCGGTTTTTTTATTCGGGTAGGGTGCGCTGTACGCACCACACGCCACCTTTGCCGCAGAAAAGGTGCGCACAGCACACCCCAATTGCTAGCCTGAAATTAAACCGCACCTAGTCGCACCCGTAATCGGATGCTTTGTAAGCGGCTTTAGCTTTGTTGTGTCGAGTGTGGCGTTCCTTCTACATTATTATGAATGCTAAAGCCGCATATTAGCCATTAACCGTTGGGTGCTAAAACTCAATACCCTGTTCAGCTTTAATGCCTTGCTGATAAGCGTGTTTTATTTTTGTCATTTCGGTTACCGTATCGGCAATTTCTATCACTTCCGGTGCGGCATTGCGCCCCGTCAGGATTAAATGTAACCAGAGTGGTTTCTCATTGCGAATAAAATCGGCAATTTCCTGTCCGGAAATCCATTGATAGCCGCAACAATAATTAATCTCGTCCAGTAAAACCATATCAAATTCTTCGGATAGAATTTTCTGTTTACTGAGCTCCCATATTTCCCGACTGGTTTTAATATCCTGTTCGGGATTTTTGGTATCCCAGGTGAAACCGTCACCCAAGGCGTGCCATTCGATATTATCAAAACGTGCAGCGGCTTTTTGTTCGCCGGTTTGCCATTGCCCTTTTATATACTGGATAACACAGACTTTCATATCCCAGCCTGCGGCACGAAAAACCATGCCTAATGCACTGGACGATTTGCCCTTGCCTTCGCCGGTATTAACTAAAACCAACCCTCGTCGTCTATCTCTCGATTTCATGAACCATTCCGTAATTTGGCTACCAACATAACGAGGGACACAAAAGCTTAAGCCGTTCGTGGTGAGCGGTTAAGTTTTGTCCTTCTTTTTAAGTGGACAGTCAATAATTTGATTAAATACCTTAGCAAATATGACACAACCATTTTCACATTGAAGCCACCGAACGCTTTCAATCATGCTAAAGTTGCCCTATTCTTTACGCCCTTCATTGTAACCTTAAAAAAGACATTATGACCGAAGCAACTGTTTTATTTTCCGACGCAAAACAAGTCATTCCAGGCGGCGTCAATTCGCCGGTACGCTCTTTCAGTGGTGTAGGCGGCACGCCGATTTTTATCGATCATGCCAGTGGCGCTTACATTTTCGACAGTTCGGGTAATCGATATATTGATTATGTCGGCTCCTGGGGGCCGATGATTTTGGGTCATGCGCATCCTGATGTTATTGCTGCCGTCAAACAATCGGCTGAAAAAGGCCTGAGTTTTGGCGCACCGACAGAAATCGAAACGCTGATGGCGCAGCGGGTTTGTGAGCTGGTACCGTCATGTGATCTGGTCAGAATGGTTAGCTCTGGTACTGAAGCCACCATGAGCGCAATTCGTTTGGCCAGAGGCTATACCGGACGCGATAAAATCGTTAAATTTGAAGGCTGTTATCACGGTCATTCCGATTCCTTATTGGTTAAAGCCGGTTCCGGCGCTTTAACTTTCGGCGTGCCCAGTTCGCCGGGCGTACCTGCATCCGTTGCCGCCGACACCATTACCTTGACGTATAACGATAGCGAGTCGGTTAGTAAACTATTTGCCGAAATGGGCGAACAAATCGCCTGCATTATTGTAGAACCGGTCGCGGGTAATATGAACTGCATTCCGCCGGTACCGGATTTTCTGGAAACCTTACGCCAAGTCTGCGACCAAAATAATAGCGTACTGATTTTTGATGAAGTGATGACGGGGTTTAGGGTTGGGCTTAATGGCGCACAAGGGCTTTACAACATAAAGCCCGATTTAACCACATTGGGTAAAATTATCGGTGGCGGTATGCCGGTCGGCGCTTTTGGTGGGCTGCGTAAAATAATGGAATGTCTTGCCCCGCTGGGCCCTGTTTATCAGGCTGGAACTTTGTCCGGTAATCCTGTTGCCATGGCGGCCGGACTAAAAACGTTGGAATTAATCGAGCAACCCGGTTTTTATGAAGCGTTGACTGCAAAAACCGAAAAACTGACGTCCGGCTTGAAAGAGCGTGCTCATCAAGCCGGTATTGCCCTGACTACCAATAGCGTAGGCGGTATGTTCGGCCTGTTTTTCAGTGCAGAGCAGCAAGTGACTACCTTCGCCCAGGTTATGCAATGTGATCAGGCGTTATTCAAACGTTTTTTTCATGCTATGTTGGATGCCGGTGTCTATCTGGCGCCTTCGGCGTTTGAAGCCGGTTTTGTTTCAGCTGCACACAGTGATGAAGATCTGGATAAAACGCTGGATAATGCAGAAACGATATTTAAGCGTTTGTAACCGAATCAGAAAATGGATTTTATAAATAAACTACCGCCACTGGTCTTGGTTTTTATCGGTTTACTGGCAGGCGCATTAATAATGCGCCTGCTCAACAACAAAGATAAGACCGCCCTTGCAAAACTCTCAACCGATCTTGCCGTATCGACAGAAAAAATAAAGCAGCTACAAAACAAAGAGGCTGAATTCAGGCAGTTGCAACAGCTCTATATCGAGACCAAAACCAAAAATGCCGAATTGCAAACGCGCATGAATGAACAGGTAAAAAATGCGGCGGAAAAATTAGCCTTATTAAAGGATGCGGAGGGTCGGCTGAATACTCAATTCGAGAATCTGGCCGGTAAAATTTTCGACGAACGCAACCGGCAATTTACCGAGCACAATAAAACCAGTCTGGATTATATTGTTAAACCCTTGCGCGAACAGCTTGGCGAATTTAAGCAGCGCATAGAAACGGTTTACGACAATGAAAACAAAGACCGTATTTCTTTGCGCGAGGAAATTGTCTCTTTAAGGCGCGATACCGCGCAAATGAACCAGGAAGCGCTTAACCTGACCCGCGCATTAAAAGGCGACAAGAAAACTCAGGGCAACTGGGGCGAAATGATACTGGAAACCGTACTGGAAAAATCCGGGCTGCGTAAAGGCATAGAGTACGAAACGCAGGGCGCATTTCGGGATGAAGATAACAAATTGTTTAAGCCCGATGTGATAGTTCGTTTGCCGGAAGATAAAGATGTCATTATTGACTCAAAAGTGTCACTTTCGGCTTATGAGCGGCACTGTTCAACCGAAGATGACGAGGAACGCATATCCGCATTAAAGCAACATACTGAAGCGGTGCGAGGCCACATTAAAAGCTTAAGTACCAAAGACTATTCCGGTCTGAAAGGTTTGCGGTCGCTGGATTTTGTATTGTTATTCATGCCGATAGAGGCTGCCTTTATCGCCGCTTTCCAGGCCGATGAACGCTTATTTACCGATGCCTTCGAGCATAAAATAATCGTCGTCACGCCCACCACGTTACTGGCAACACTACGCACCATAGAAAATATCTGGCGTTATGAGCGCCAGAACGAAAATGCCCGGGCGATAGCCGATAAAGCGGGCATTGTTTACGACAAAATACGCGGCTTTGTAGAAGATTTGGATAGACTAGGCAAGCAATTAAGCACCGTCCACACGACTTATGATGGTGTTATGAATAAACTAACCCAGGGGCAGGGTAATTTGATCCGTCAGGCGAGCAGTTTTGTTGATTTGGGTGTTAAAGTTAAAAAAACCATTCCCAAAAGTATTACCGAACAGGCGGGGATTGAGACTGACGAGAATAAAAAAAGGCACTTATGACTAAGTGCCTTTGGAGCGGTACCACACAGGAGAGGGCAAACGTTTGTAATAAATAAAGCAGTTGTTATGCCAATACGCTATGAGTCCTTATCCCATAAGGAAGGACGTATTTTCAAAGGTATTTGTAGATTATGAATACACTTTTTGTTGCTCTATTTTTAAGCAGAAAAAGCGGCGACAGCGTGCTAATTTGGTGCGGCTTTAGTTGTTTTGATGGTTTTTGGAATGGCCTAATAACGTAGCGTTATAGTGCAATGTGAATGCAAAGATCAGCTTTATCTTAACGTAAGAAGTAAAACAAAATCGTTTATAGGCGGCAATCGACCCATTCCAGTCATTCGGATATGTATTTTTTGAATTGCGATAATGGTCTCATGGCGGAGCTCCGGTTTGAAATTGCTGAGGTAAAACATAAACTAATGAGGCAAGTTGTCTTTTGGTATAGCTTCACTTTTACATCAACAAATCAACCCACTCGACAAGATTGATATCTACATTGATATTTCAAGCCATTGATGAATTCAATGATTTTTTTTATTTTATAGAGTATCCTGATATACCTTGTATACCTTTCACTTCTTCCTAAATACAGAGCCACCTTACAATCATGGCCAGCGCTGACCAACTCAAAGCCTTGCTCAAATCACATTTCGACGGTGATGATGGTCATTTTTACGCTGTCGCAATGCAATTGGCGGCACATGAGGCCAAGTTAGGTCACGGCAAGCTGGCAGAAGAATTGCGCTCGATGATTGATGCCAGCAAGGTACAATCTTCCCCAGTTTCCATCGGAAAACGGCCAACACCAATAATACAGCCGCGCGGAGAAATGACCACTCTGCTAGATGCTTCTTATCCGAAGGCTCGCTTGGCTGAAATTGTGTTGGACACGACTACTGAGGAACATTTGCAACGCCTTATCAAGGAACAATGGAATTTTGCCAAAATACAAGCTCACGGCCTGTCACCGCGCCGCAAAATTCTCTTGGTAGGCCCACCGGGCACTGGCAAGACGCTTACCGCCTCGGTGCTAGCAGGTGAATTAGGTATTCCATTGTTTGTGGTTCGACTGGATGCACTGATCACAAAATTCATGGGCGAAACCGCCGCCAAGCTACGGCAGGTCTTCGATACCATCGCTTCGGTGCGCGGCGTTTATTTCTTCGATGAGTTTGATGCTATCGGTGCGCAACGCGGTTTTACTAACGATGTAGGCGAAATTCGTCGTGTTCTCAATAGCTTCCTGCAAATGCTTGAACGGGACGAGTCCAATAGTGTCATTATTGCCGCCACTAACCATCCGCAAGCACTTGATTATGCGCTGTTCCGGCGTTTTGATGATGTTATCGAATACGGTTTGCCAAACCATGCGCAAATCATCGAAGTATTGAAGTTCAAGCTGTCCGGCTTCAAAATCGTCAAACCGGTTTGGACCAACCTAGCCGAAATCGCCGAAGGCTTAAGCCATGCCGAACTGACTCGCGCAGTTCAAGATGCGATTAAGGATGCGGTTATTCATGACAGGAACATCCTGACTTCAGCTGATTTGAAAAAGATGCTGGGAGAAAGACAAATTATGAAACAGCGCAAGATTTTTTCCCCTGAAACTTAATTCTCTAGTGACCTTATGGATGAAAGTCGAACCTCCCGCCGTTATCATTTTGTTCTTTCCAATACATCGCAAACTGAAAAATATCAAGCGATCAAGAAAAAAATAGAAACATCAAAACCACCTGATCCAATTGATCGCGCAGCACATGGGCAAGGATTGTTAGGCCAATTATCGAAGATTAAATCTATTGCCGAGGAAGCCAAGAATCAACAGCAACAAGCGGGTATAACCTCCGGCCTTGGTCTGCAAATCCAGTTTTCAAGTCTGCCTGATGTGGACTTGGCAATACAAAGTCTCTCTGATGCCCGCTCTGGCATCGAACTATTGAATGTCCGGCACGATGAACATCAGACCTATGCCACTGTTTTTGTACCCGATGGTAAACTGGATGTGTTCGAGCGGAAAATTCAGGAATACATTGAAGAGCGTAAGGGCAGCAAGGATCAGGCACTCGACCATAAAGCGCTGATAAATACCATCAAGGAAATCCATACCGCCGCTTTCAGCGAGTTATGGACGGATGAGCCATCGGCTTTACCAGTTTCAGACCAGGAGCCAATTTGGTGGGAAGTGTGGCTACCTATTATGGAAAACAGGACATCAACCAATCATCGCTTCCGCGCTATTGCAGAGCAGATTGGTTTTGAACTTTCTGCCGATGAACTGCATTTTCCTGAGCGTAGCATATTGCTCATGAACGGCACACAAGGGCAGATTCAACAGTCCATGATGCTGCTCAACAATATTGCGGAACTCAAACGTGCCAAAGAAACCGCTGAGTTTTTCGATTCAATGAGCCCAACCGAACACCGTGAGTGGAGTGATGAATTACTTGAACAGACGAAATGGCCTTTAGAAAGCGCACCTCATATCTGCATACTTGATACCGGTGTTAATGCCGAGCATCCGTTACTTGCACAGAGTTTGAATATCTCAGATTTGCATACTATAGAACCTGCCTGGGGCATTGCCGACCAAAACGGTCATGGCACGGAAATGGCTGGTTTAGCCGTCTGGGGTGACTTAACTCAGAGTTTGGCAAGTTCTGATCCAGTGGTGCTAACTCACCGGCTGGAATCAGTGAAAATTTTACCTCATAACGGTGGAAATATCGGTCGCCATCACGGCAATCTGACGTTGGAAGCGGTTGCTCGACCTGAAATTTCAGCACCGGATCGTCATCGGGTTTTTAGTATGGCTATCACTGCCAAGGATAATCGGGATCGGGGTAAACCTTCCGCTTGGTCAGCTACCCTAGATAGTTTAGCTTGTGATGTCGATGGTGAAGGACTTACACCTCGTTTGCTTATCGTTTCCGGTGGTAATATTGATGATCCCAATGCTTGGTGCAACTATCCATCTAGTAACAGCACTGATAGCATTCATGATCCTGGGCAAGCCTGGAACATTCTTACGATTGGAGCATATACTCAAAAATCTGAAATTACCGAAGCAAATACCGGAGGTTATTCAGTTGTCGCTCCTTCTGGTGGCTTAAGCCCTTTCAGCACTACATCGCTAACTTGGCAAAAGCAGTGGCCGTTGAAGCCGGATGTGGTTTTTGAAGGCGGCAACGTGGCAAAAGATGCTATCGGGCCAGTGACTATGTTCAGCCTTAATTTGTTGACGACATCTCATGAACTTACAAATCGCTTGCTGACCACTACCAATGCAACCAGCGCAGCCACAGCTTTATGTTCCCGCATGGCGGCGCAACTCATGGCGCAGTATCCTAATCTCTGGCAGGAAACGGTGCGGGCGCTGATTGTTCATTCGGCGGAATGGACTGAGCAAATGAAGGTCGATTTTCTCAACCCGCAGGAGCGAAGTGGGGATTATCAATACCTGATTCGCCACTGCGGCTTTGGCGTACCCAACCTCGAACGCGCCTTATGGAGTGCGTCCAATTCGTTAACCCTAATAGTCCAAGATGAACTTCAGCCGTTCGTACGAGAAGATAAGGGAGAACCAAAATTGCGTGAAATGCACTTGCATTCCCTACCTTGGCCTCAAGAAGCCTTAATGAATTTGGGAGCAACCCCGGTTGAGATGCGCGTGACGCTTTCCTATTTTATCGAACCTAGCCCAGGTATTGTCGAGCGTGGCGCAGGCGGACGCTATCGTTATGAATCTCATGGTTTACGTTTCGATGTGAAACGGCCTTTGGAAAAGCCCGATAATTTTCGCGCTCGTATCAATCAACGGGTCCGCAACGAAGAAGAGGGCAGCTATGCAGGTGGCGGTTCCGATCCAGATTGGCGACTTGGCCCAAATTTACGTCATCTGGGTTCGCTACATTCGGATACTTGGACTGGAACTGCTGCGGACTTAGCCGAACGCGGAATTCTTGCTGTCTATCCGGTAGCAGGTTGGTG
Source organism: Methylococcaceae bacterium (assembly GCA_043731245.1). GTDB lineage: Bacteria > Pseudomonadota > Gammaproteobacteria > Methylococcales > Methylomonadaceae > Methylobacter_C. The sequence continues at coordinate 10,897 of JAYTJI010000342.1, forward strand.
GAAAACCAGTAAGAAACTGGAGCGCTATGACAAAACTGCACGTTACGCTCTCATCATTTCTATTCGCACACCAGAGACCGATATCGATTTATATAATGCTATCGAAAACCTGGTCGCGATTACCACGTAATCATGCTTATCGTCTTTTGGGGAGACATACCGCAATTAAGGTAAACAACGGCTGTTGGCCGACGGCTGCCGCCCACGGCATCCTGAATCGGTCTCGAAATAGGCGTTTTTTGTTGAGGTGAGTGGGATAACCAAAGCCAACAAGGCTCTTTCGCGAATCTGAGTCGCTTTGTTTTGTGCGGGCAGCACGCGCGTCACCAAACAAAAGAAAATATTGAGCTAAACCCCAATAACAGAGCTGCCGTCTGATGAGGTGATTAAAAGGTTCCCTCTGCAAATACTTATCTGTAAAATTCGTCTATTTTTCTTTGTCAAAGGAGCAAAAGCCAAATGGGTAGAGCCTATCAAAACCGCAAAGTGTCCATGGCCAAAACGGCTGATGCCAAAGCCAAGGTCTACAGTAAATATGGCCGTGAAATTTATGTGGCTGCTAAATCGGGAGGTATCGACCCGTCTGGAAACCTGGCATTACGGGGATTGATTGACCGGGCCAAGAAAGACCAGGTACCTACCCATGTTATTGAAAAAGCTATCGACAAGGCGAAAGGCAGTGGTGGGGAGGAATTCGCCCCTGCGCGATATGAAGGTTTTGGCCCCGGCGGTTGCATGGTGATTGTCGACTGCCTGACCGACAACCCTAACCGGACTTTTAATGATGTGCGCCAGTGTTTTACCAAAACTAAAGCTAAAATTGGCATTCAGGGCGCAGTCAGCCATATGTTTGACCATGCCGCAATCTTAGCATTTAAACATGATGATGAGGACACTGTTCTTGATGCCTTGCTAACAGCCGATGTGGATGTTACTGATATTGAAAACGATGATGGAAAAATTACCGTTTTCACGCCCCCCGCCGATTACTTTAAGGCCAAGCAAGCCTTAATGGATTCGTTTGGTGAGATTGATTTTGATGTGGATGAAATTCAGTTTTTGCCCAGAAGTGTCACAACTATTAGCGGTGATGATCTGGTCATGTTTGAAAAATTTTTAGATATGCTAAATGAGCTGGATGATGTGCAGAATATTTATCATGATGGTGAGTTTTGATTAGACAGAATCTTCGCAGTCAAATTGCTTTGATGCGTGAATTTTTAAGAGGTGAGCGCTGCCATTGACGGTATCCCGTTCCACTTCCCACGGTTTTCTGGAAAATATGACACAACAAAACTCATGGAAACATTTTATCGGGATAGATTACGCTCTTTGGTTCTAACTGGCACGGACGCCTGAAATAAAGTATGGCGGCGTTACCGAGCTCAGCAGTCTACAGGCACAGTAAGAATGTCTTCGACCGCAAAAACATCTGTCAGCAGCGCCAGAAAGTCGGCAGGTAGGGCTGGAATCAGTCCAGGTATTCAAAAACGGTGATGATTTGTTTTATGCCGGGTTGCAGCCGGGTTACGTTGACAACAACCGTGCCTTCATTCCGATGTACTAAGCCCATTAGATAAGTAATACCGTTTTCAGTAATGACTTTTATCATGGCCGGATCAAAATTGGGGGTTGTCCGAATTTGATCCAGTGCTATTTTTACGGTATCGGTAATGAGTGCGTCATTTGCGCGTGAATTGGCATCACTGGGATCTGTGATTATGAGATTGTCATGAACCAGCTTTACATCTGGAACGACCTGGACGGTAGAAATAATTTTTTTTCTAAGTTTTTCAGTAGGGGCTTCCCCTGTAACCAGAACTGCGCCGTTATAGGCGCTTATTGTAAAGTGACAGCGATTGAGTAGGGTCTCGTCCGAATTAAGCTCCGAATAAGCCTCGGTTTCAATGTCTTTATCGGCCATAATGGCTTCCCGGCTGCGGCGGTCATGTTCAAGGTCTTGTTCGGTGATTTTATCGCCGTTGTTTGCAATGGTTGAACAGGCGCTTATTAATAAGCTATTGAGTAGCACCAGCAGTAAAAAGAGTTTTTTCATGGCAAGTCGATCGTTTGTTAGCATTTGAAGCAAGGGACTGGCTTTAGCCAGTCCCGCTTGATTGCTGGATTTAGGTGGCAAGTTAAAGGGAAAAGCCAGCGGGTACAAGCTCGACCTCCTCTAAGGAACAGATACAATTACCTCCAACGAGTGGGCGGACACCAAGATACACGCCGTGACGTGTTTTCTCGGCTTGGATGGCAATCACTTGCTGAATAGAGCCATTCTCAAGCTTTTGGAGAGCACAGAACGGGAGAGCTATAGAAGCAGGCTCAGCGTCTCCCTGAATGTAAAAGACGGCAGCGCCTGAAGCTACATCTGCTTCGGTGGCGACACGAGCGGAGACGAATGGAACCTCTCGCCATTGCGCTGCTTCAATCGAACCCCATAAATCGTCCATGGCATCTAACCAAATAATTGAAAATCAATCAAGTCGCACAAGCAATGAGTAATCAGTACATGAACTTCCTGAATGCGTGCATTTGAGTTTGACGGTACGCGAATTTCTATATCCGTTTCATGGAGTAAGGGCGCAATCAGGCCACCATTATTGCCCGTCAAAGCGATAACCGTTAATTCTTTATCGTGCGCTGCGGCTATCGCTTTGGCGATATTGCCGCAGCGATTGCCATCGGTGTATACCACCAATGTATCGCCACTTTGTCCTAATGCTCTTAGTTGTTTCGCGAACACGTCAGCAAAATGATAGTCATTGGCGATGGCGGTAATGGTGGCCGTGTCTGTTGTTAATGCGATAACGGGCAGCGATGGGCGGTCGCGCTCAAACTGGTTAAGCATAGAGGATGATAGTAGCTGGACACTTGTTGCTGAGCGGCCATTGCCACAGGCTAGTATTTTTTTGTCATTCAGTAAGGTTGTAACCAGTCGTTGTGAGGCGTACTCAATCAGCTCGCAGAGATAGGTCATAGCATCCTGCTGGGTTTGGATGCTGTCAGTGAAGTGATTAATGATTCGGTCTTGTAAACTCATGGCACCGTGATTGCATTAAAAAGCATTTTGTATCCATTCAATGTTGCCATTGCCGGAAATGGCAATGACATCAAAGCGTACAGAAAGGTCTGCTTTTTGGGATGATAAATAAATGTGTGTTGCGGCTATTATACGCGATTGTTTTGACCGCGTGACACTCTCCGCCGCACTGCCGTAACGATCCGTTTTACGGAAGCGGACTTCTACAATAACCAGTGTTTGCTGATCGGTCATAATTAAATCGAGCTCACCCTGTTTGCAGCGGTAGTTCCGGCATACCGGCTTAAGTCCTTTCTTAATGAGAAATTGATGGGCTTGCTCTTCTGCGCTTTCACCACGGAGCAAGTGCGCGGCTTTGGCTTTAAGCTCAGTAAACAGCACGGTTTATCTCCTGTTGGTGTTTTTTCTGGGAACAATAAAAGAGTGAGAAACTGATACAATGCACCATTTGCTCGGGCAAGCGCTGCATACTGTCATGGCGGTTCATGGTTTTATGAGCATCTTTGTTGGGGGTTATGTGAATGAGGGTATCGAATGTTAACTGAATTGGGCAAATTATACGTTGTTGCTACGCCTATAGGTAATTTAGCCGACATGACTTTTAGAGCTGTTGAGATATTAAAACAGGTTGATTTGATTGCGGCGGAAGATACCCGGCATGTAAAAATGCTGCTGCAACATTATGGCATCACCAATAAGCTGGTTTCATTGCATCAGCATAACGAGGATAAAGCATCGTTTGTACTGCTGGAAAAGTTACGTGCGGGCCTATCCATTGCGCTGGTCTCGGATGCAGGAACGCCGTTGCTAAGTGATCCGGGTATGCCGCTGGTAAAAATGGTGAAGGATGCCGGGCTTGATGTGGTACCCATACCCGGAGCCTGCGCGTTAATTGCCGCATTGTCGGCGGCGGGGTTACCTGTTACTCAGTTTACCTTTGAGGGTTTTTTACCCAGAACCTCATCGGCGCGTAAAACATTTTTTAATGAAAGAGTCCTGTCGCCAAAAACATGGGTGTTTTATGAGTCTTGCCATCGAATTTTGGCGGCATTACAAGATATGGCGGAGATATTGCCTTTAGACCGTGAGATTGTCATTGCCAGGGAATTGACCAAACTCCATGAAACCATTGTAAAAACCAGTTTAGGTAAAGCACTGGAATTGGTAGCGCAAAATGACAATATGAGAAAAGGCGAATTTGTTGTTATTGTTGATGGGGCTGTTGCGGATACCAAAGAGCAAATTATTACTGCTGAGCAACAAAAGTTGCTTCAGGTGTTATTGCGGGAGTGTTCTATCAAGTCCGCTGTTGCTATGGCGGTTGAAATTACCGGTGCTAAGAAGAAGCTGTTGTATCAAGCTGCCTTGGATATGCAGAAAGTGGAGGAAGAGCCAACATAAAACACTTTGGGTCAGCAAATCTTTAGAAATAAAAAGCGCTTAGCTAAAAGCTAAATGAGGTTTCAATATTAGAGCTTTGTTTATAGTTAATTCCCACGTTATATTTATTTACTGGTCGGTTGACAGTTGAGTTTGGTTGAATAAGACAAAAAAGTAAATATACTTAGACCTATTCCGAGTTTGACAGGCTAAAGGTAGAGTTAGCCGCTGACTAAGGTGGCCAGCGGCTAATTTAGCTTGCCGTCTGTGTTATTGCGGTTACGGCAACCGCAGGATTCGGTTCAGTAAGCCTGGTGAGACTGGGGAATTAGCGATAAAGTAGGCTTCCAGCGCGTCGCTATCCTGTGCGCCGCCTAAACGGTTACTGCCTAAAGCCAGGACTTTGAAATTATCGCCGCCGTCGGCAAGAAAGCTGTTAACTGTGATGCGATAATTTGCTGCCGGGCCAACCACTGCTCCGTTAATCTTAATACTGTCGGGGTTGATTTTGTCGCAAGCAGCACCTAGCGAATCCCATTCGTAAGTAAAGCCTTCGGATGCTGATAGTATGCGGTTGAAAGGTTGAACATTCGGACAGCCGACAAATTGCTGTTCAAGTAACTCCTCAATTTGGGCGCCGGTTAATGTCAGCGTAACCAGACTGTTGCCGAAAGGCTGCACAGTAAAAGCTTCGCCAAAAGTGACATTACCATCGCCTTCCCCTGCGGCGCTGGAAGTAAACGCCAGGTCGGCGCGAACCCCGCCAGGATTCATAAAGGCGACTGCTGCGTCACCGAAACCTGGTGCTTTAGTGGCCTCAAACTGGGCGTCGGCAATTACATCGCCCATTATTGATTCCCCCGCAGCATTAGCAGTTCGGGATAGGTTAGCCGTAATACTGCCGATGACACGGTTTGCAATAGGCTGTACTAGCGTCCTATAATTATCGACAATCAGTTTAATATCAGCGTCAGGAGTGATGCTTGTATTGGTTCTGTCTATAGCGACATTGGTTGCATTAATGCTTTGCATTTTACCGGAGTTGGCATTGAAGACCATATCGACATCGGTTAGCACGCGACCCTGAGAATTGGCGCTTGTTACGGGAATCAAATGGCGCGGATTCTTGGTTGCAATTTTGCAATTATAGGCTTGATGGGTATGTCCGGAGATGACCAGGTCAACTGAATTGGAGAGCTGATTGACGATGGTTTTTATCGGCGAATCATCCAGATTCCCAGCGCAGGAGTTGATGGTCGATACGGCTTGGGCAGCAGGTATCGTGCCGCCTTGATGGATTAATACAACTATAGCTTTAACGCCTTTTTTGTAGAGCTTTGGAATTAAGGCATTGATGGTAGCTGCTTCGTCTTTAAACTCCAGTCCCGCAACGCCGGTCGGCGTTACAATGGAAGGGGTTTCTTTTAAAGTCAGGCCGATAAAGGCAACTTTAATATCGTTATATTGCTTTATGACAAAACCAGGGAAGATGGTTTTTCCGGTTGCTGTCTCTACAACATTGGCCGCCAAAAACTTAAAATCAGCGCCTTCAAACGGAACCGGTGTTCCAACCAGATTGCCCTGGCAACTATTCTCGTCAGTGGGATGGCAGCCGCCTTTTTGCATACGCAATAGCTCTTCCTTGCCTTCGTCAAACTCGTGATTACCGACGGCATTAATATCCAGGCCGGCGCGGTTCATGGTTTCAATAGTGCCTTCGTCGTGAAACAGGGCTGATATTAAAGGGGTTGCCCCTATAAGGTCGCCTGCTGAGACAACGGTTGTATACGGATTTTTATTTCTAAGGTCGGCGATATAGCCTGCTATCCAATCGACACCCCCTACTGGAGTGGTCGGCGGGGTTGGTAGTGCGGGTGTTGCGGGCACATTGCGTAAACTCCCTGGAGATTCCAGTTGCCCGTGAAAATCATTTATGGCAACTATTTTAATGGCAACAGGTTGTTTTTTTTGCTTTTTATGATTTTTTTCATTGTCGCTGGCTTGGGCTGTGCTGATAATAGCCAATATTAAGGCTATGCCACTAGCAATTTGTCGCATGGTCATGGGTTTGCTCCTTTCCTATACTCTAAAGTAATGGTTAGCGATAAAAAAATAATAAGTTTCTCTTAATATTTGTCGCCAATTGCTATTCGCCAGGAGAATTTGATAGATGAATAAAGACCCGATAGCGAATATGCTTACCATAATCTATCAATGTGAACTCACGGTGACAGTATTGTGAAGGATTTGTGTCAGCCGGCATGGAGGGTTGGATTTTACTAAAAAATCAAAGACTCTAAGCTTTGATTTGGTTTTTTTACCCGAACTGATTAGCTTTGGGGATTGACGGATTACTTTGTGTTTTACAGTACCCTGGTCGCTCGGGTGACACACTAGTACTCAGTCAACTTAGTTTTGGCGGGTATTACGAAGACCTACGAGGTTTTAAAAACCTCGTAGGTCTTACAGTGGACTAAAAAGCTACTCGACAAAACAAAAATGACTGAGTACCAGCATGCCCTCCGTGACCTCTTTTCAGATTGCAAGCCCTCACAGGAACCCAGGTGAACCTGAAGTCAGGAACTCCTTGCCCCTCGAATAATTTTAAAGCACTCCACGGTACCGTTCATTTCATTGGCCGTGAGAACATAATGCTCACCCGCAACTACATAATGGGCGATACCTTCCGGTGATTTGTCTTCATCTCCGGCAATTGCACCCAAGGCGACCACTTTTGGATGTGCCGGATCTGCCAAGGAAATCAGCTCAACCGCCCCCGCCCTTTCCATGCCGACGGCAACAAAAGGTACGCCATCCAGTTCGAAGGAAACCAGCATTTCGGGCTCGGAACCTTTTTTGTTGCTGCGCCGGTCAGGATAAACATGACTGGCGAAAGCCATTGCATCCAGCTGATTACCCGTGTCCCCGACAAAATCGCCTGTCGCCGCATCAAAAACACTAACGGAACGACCGCCGCCTGAAGGCTGGCCTTCTAGCACTTGCGCTGAATCCGAGTCTGAATCGCCTTCGTCGGCAGTGACAAAATAGCGTCCATTAATGGCAGTGGTGATGCCATCCGGCTCACGTAACCCCGTCATTGATTGATTGAACCGCACCCAACCGTCATTGTTTGTATCAGTCTTATGTTGGGTGGCACCTAGTCCATAATAACTGATCACCTGCTCCTTGATTAAATCAACGACGGCAACGC
>JAYTJI010000343.1:0-3163 GCA_043731245.1 Methylococcaceae bacterium
AAGTATTGCTTGGGGCTTTGTCCGGTCAGGCGTTGCAAGCGAGGGGCGACAAATTGCTTGAGCCGGTCGCGCGGATTGTCGTAGATGTGGTAGCACTTGCTAAGGTTTTGTACTTTGATGGCGATGTCGGTCATGTTGATTGTTTTTTATTCTGAAAATAGTGTCATTAAGACATAAGGCGTATTGCAAATAATTGGCTTCACCCTTAAGTCGCTCATGGTTCGACAAGCTCACCACGAACGGAACCGACATAGCTCTCCTGAGCAAAGCCGAAGGGCTCAGGGTGAACGGTTAAGTCTCGCTCATTGCCTCGTATTGAGTTGAAAGCCACCAAATAATTTTACTGAATTAGAAATGGTTTTAATTCGGCATATTCTGGGAATCGCTCATCAAGTGAAATTAACTGTATATTTTCGACAATAGCTTCCGCGATAATGAATCGATCTATCGGATCACGATGAATATCGGGAAGTAAGGCGGCTTTGGATGCAATTTCACGGGTAAGCGGCATGCATTTTACGCCAGAGCCTTCGAGCGAAGCAGCAATCCATTCAGAAAAAGTTACCGGAAGTTCAATGCGATTTCGCTTATGCAGATAGGCCACTTCCCAACAAGATACCGCTGAAACGCCCACTTCGTCGGCTTCATCAATCAACTTGACAAGTTTTTCCGATAAGGGATCGGTATCCTTGAGCAGCCATCGCACCCAAACATGGGTATCAAGCAAGATCACGATAAAGCTTCCCAGTCTGTGTCTGGTACAACGGAGGACATTATGTCACCAATAATGCGTGTGCCTGCCAATAAGGGGGATGGTGTGCGCTGCCTGGCAACTGGCGCCCTATTACTTATATCATCTGTAGCAATGCACAAAACCACAACTTCTACCTGCGCCTTTGAAAAAGACTCTGGCAGCACCATCGTTAATGTGTTGTCTTTTAACACCCGAATTTCTCTTATTGCTTCCATGTCATCCCCCTGGGTTTAATTTTTTGGTTTTTCCGATAGTTTTAATTATACCTGACAGGTCATTCATTTATGCACAAGTAATGGTATGTTTAAACTTCAAAACAGCAAAGTTGATCTCGATAGATGTCTCTGTGTCGCTTGTTTGTATATCGTCATCAAAAATTTCAGCGATTAGTTCACCGCTTTTTTTCATGAGCGATTTTTGATTTGCTTTGTCCTGCACTATTGATAGCTCTTTGATGTTTCTTGCTAACGTTCTGATTTTTGAGAAAGTTTCGATTATCGCAAAGGTAGCCTCTGTGGCCTGCTTGCTCTTCAATATCGTCGCGATCATATACAAGGGAACCTCTAAAAATTGCTTATTCATGCTTCGACAGGCTCAGCATAAACGGGTAAGTCACTGATTTACAAAAACCGACGTTCGCACTGAGCTTGTCGAAGTGCAATTTTTAGAGGTTCCCACAAGCCTTTTTTAGTGAAGGCTTTTGGCACTACTCTTGTCTTTGAAAATTTTGCGGTCGAAAGTTTCGACCGCAAAACTGCAAACTCAGCTTCACTAAGCTCAAACATATAATCCTGCGGAAATTTATCAGGGTTGTTTTTTACCGCCTCATTGATTCTTTTGGTCTCAACCCCATAAATCATTGCCACATCAGCATCAAGCAGTACTTTCTCGCTTCTTATCCCGATGATCAGTTCTTTTAAGTTCTCGATTTTCACGATGTCACGCATATTAAAAATCTCAAATTCGCCATGTCCGACTTGATATCAAAGGCAGACAATCTGCCAATACAGCATTCATGTACACATTCTCGCGCCCGATGATGCCAACAGTTTCGCCTGTTTTGATTTCAAACGACACGTCTTTGAGCGCCCAGAATTCAAGGAAGTATTTGCCCAGCTAGCTTCTGCAAACGAGGCCCGACAAACTGCTTAAGCCGGTCACGCGGGTTGTCGTAGATGTGATAGATCTTACTGAGGTAAGGTACTTTGACGGCGATGTCGGTCATGCTGAATACTTATCGGTTAGGTCACTGACATATTCGATGACATTGGGAATGACTGCTAACAGTACCGGAGATAGCGTTACTACAGCAGCGTATACTTCTGGCATTTTGTCATTGGCGTATTCGTGTGCAATCAAATTTCTCAGCTCACGAATTTTGATTATTTCGGACGCATTTACCAAGCCACGCTTTTCCGCACGGTAGACGCGGTCGAGTATTGTGCCGCCGCTTTCCAGCTCAATATCATCAATCAAACGGAAGATGCGTTGAATAAGCAAATCGGCCAATCGAGCAAAGCGGCTAGTCAATGATTCAAGCCGCTCCAGTTGTTCTGGTGATATTTCTACTTGCTCGATTAAATGGTGGCATCTCTCCATAGAATATCCAAGGTGAGCCGCAGCAAGTTGCAGGTTCGCCAGTTCTTCTTGAAGCAGTTCGATTTTTTCTTGTTTCATAATAACACACCAGTTTGCATCACCATTCTAGGAAAAGGACGCATAGTATCGGGATATACGGCAATGTCAATTTTGCGCTCACCTAGTCGTTGGTGTAATTGCGTCAGAATTTCCAGCTTAGCCATCAAATTGATTGTTTTGGATAGTACCAACAGATCAATATCACCGCCTTTAGCGGTATCATTCGTACGCGATCCAAATAGGTAAATCATCGCTTCGGCATCGGCCTGATGAATAGCGTCGCGGATGGTTGATTGTTCTTGATAGTCTAAACGCATGTAGCCCCCCCTCATTTCTTTTTGTTCATTTTTGTCCAGAGCATTTTCGAATAGTTCAGGTTTAGACGTGGCGGCAGTGCCCAACTATTCCATTCGCATGCGTGCCGCTGATGATGCAGTTTTCACTCATTTGCTTTTCTTCTTAATCGTATGTTTAAATTTCAAAACAGCAAAGTTAATCTCGATAGATGTCTCTGTGTCGCTTGTTTGTATATCGTCATCAAAAATTTCAGCGATTAGTTCACCGCTTTTTTTCATGAGCGATTTTTGATCTGCTTTATCCTGCATTATTGATAGCTCTTTGATGTTTCTTGCTAACGTTATAATTTTTTTTAGAAAGTTTCGATTATCGCAAAGGTGGCTTCTGTGGCCTGCTTGCTCTTTAATATTGTCGCTATTCATGCGGCAGTTATTGTAGGGTGCGATTAAAAGTGCGGTTTAATCTCAGGCTAGT
>JAYTJI010000344.1:0-8442 GCA_043731245.1 Methylococcaceae bacterium
AGGCTCTCCCAATTTCATATCGTCAAAACTTTTACCCGCCCAATTTGGCGGCAATAAACCTTGTCCAACATTGCGGTGAAACGACGAATAAGGCCAATCTATCACACGCTCCACCAAGCCGTGCTTAACCGGATTAAAGTGAATGTAATCGATATGGCGATTCAAATCGTCGGCATCACGGATCGTATGTTTCCAATAGCGACCTTACAGATTAAGGCGCTACCGTCTTTGCGTTTGCCGACAGGTACACCGCTTTTTTCTAGCTCGCGAGTAAAAATGGACATCTCCCCGGATAATCGCTATCGTTTGGCGGTAAAGCCCAAATGCTATGCAGATGCTCCGGCAAAACCACCATAGCATCTATCTGGAAAGGTTTGGCCCCCCATGCTTTACGAAAAGCCAGCCGTAACAAATCAATCGCTTCAATCAGTTGCCGGGAATGCCGCATCCGTAAAGTAACTGCGAAGAAATACGTTCCACCGAGAACAAAATTACGCCGGTAATTAACTATCGTTATACCAATTGGGAAACATCGTGAGTCGTAATAGCCTCGATGCAGTGAAACGGAATCGAGGATTTATAGGTTCCGATTAGCCTCGATTCCACCGAGTTACATCGAGACTACCCGCTGATGTTATTAGCTATTGCAAGAAGGCAGGGATACAGAGCGCTCCTGGTTTTCTAATTAAGGGAACCTCTAAAAATTGCACTTCGACTGTTCGACAAGCTCACAGCTCAGTGCGAACGGTGATCTTTGTAAATCGGTGGCTTATCCATTTATGCTGAGCCTTGAGCTTGTCGAATGGTCGAAGCATGAATAGGCACCTTTAGAGGTTCCCTTAAGTCTGCCTGGACAATCGGCTCCGTGCCTTTTCGATATTTTCAAACTCACTTGTTTGACAAAGACATTATTGTAATCACAAAATTTTCTACTATGCTTTATAAACAGGAACGGCTGAAAGCATCAGCAAAAATCGTCCCTGTGTTAGCCAGTATAGTAACGTTAATCTGAAAAAGGCAAAACCATCGAAAGGTGGTGACGCAAAATTACCAGTCTAAAGGAATTTTCCTATGACAGTGGGATCGCCAGCATCAAAATAAAATTTAGGGGAATCTTAAGAACAACCTCTCCATAACGGAAAAGGGTGTTTCTGAATTTTTAGCCATTCCCTATCACTTTAATTTGATAGTAGTTCACCCATCTAGGAACTCCTCAGACCTAAATTATTTTAGGAGAAGAGTTGTGAAAATTAATCATCAAAGCAGTAAATCCAACCAACAAAATTCATCACATCTAAAGCAGACTCGTCATTTGAAGGCTTTGCATTTTGATTTCTCGTGCGGCTCAGTTACCGGCTTTGAACAGGTTGCTTTAATGCCAGATGCGGCATTTAGCCCCCTTAAGCTCACTTAAAGCTAGTTGCACTAACATAAAACCAGGGAATCGGTAATGCACTTGCAGTACGATCCAGCAAAAAGCATTTCCCTGCGTATAGAAAAATTAATCTGAAAAGGGCAAAACCATCGAAAGGTGGTGGCGCAAAATTACCAGTCTAAAGGAGTTTTCCTATGACAGTGGGATCGCCAGAATCAAAATGAAATTTATGGGGCTTTTAAAAATATCCTCGCCTTCACAAAGCAGGTTTTTTTTGAATTTTTAGAGGTTATCTTTAAATTATTTCAATTGATAGTTACTCACTTATCCAGGAACTCCTTAGACCTAAATTATTTAGGAAAGAGTTGTGAAAATTAATATTAAAAGCAGTATATCCAGCCAACAAAACCCATTAAATCTAAATAGAACTCGTCATTCACAAGCTTTAAAAAAATCCCAAGGATTGGATTTATCGTACAGTTCGCTTGCCGACTGTAAAAGGGTCACTTTATTGGCCGCTTTAACGCTGGGTCTATTATGTAAGCCTTATTTTGCCCATGCAGAAGAAAACGCTGTTACAGCAAATTTACAAGCAATTGCTGAAGCACACGCACAGGAAATCGGTGATGCACATGCGGAAGATCACTGGACTCGAATTGAATTTAGCACTGTTTATATTGATCCGGTCGTGGTGGTTGAAGGCTCAATCGCCAACAGCGACAAATCTTCTGTGGTGGGTATCCGTAATGTAGATGCCAGGGGCTTCGAAATCAGCCTAAAAAATTGCAGCAACTCTACCGACGCCCCCGCCCAGAAAAAGGTTAATTATGCAGTCATTGAGAAAAGTCAGTTGCCTTCAGCAGAAGGCGCTAATGCTGGGGTTAGGCAGCAGTTTTCATGGGGCGAATGTATAACGAACAGTTAACACTAGGCACTCATTTACTTGAGTGCGCAACCATTCTTGGGCAAGAAACCAACAAGTTGCGCAATAATCTACGTAATGCTTATATTTTTAAAGAGAATATTATGAAAAAGACTCACTTTCTATCTCTCGTCACGACTCTCTTAGCCGTCAATATGGCGTTTGCAGCTGACGAAATTCATTGGACAGTTACCGGTCAAAATTCGGTCACTTTTGATTGGCGGGGAACGGCTACAGAAAAAACGCTGGGCTATGGTGTCACTTCTGGCGTTTATACTCAGGTAACTGCAACAACGCCTAATCCAGTTCCTGTTTCATCCAGTGGCCCTTTCTGGGAAGCAAAGCTAACCGGCCTGAAAGAAAACACCCGTTATTATTACAAAATAGGTTCAGGTACCGAACGCAGCTTTCGCACGCCGCCCGCTCCTGGCAGCTCCGACTTTACCGTATATGCCGAAGGTAATATCGGCAGCAGTTCGACTTATTTCAATACCGGTACTGTTCAGGATCTTATCGCTAATGACCTGCCCGCCTTTGTGGTCGGATTAGGCGACCTTACTCTCGGAAACAACAATGGAAAAGTGAACATTGACCAACACTTTAATGATGTTATGGTGTGGTCTAAAGAAGCCGCCTACATGCCGGTTTGGGGCGAGATGGATACTGTTACATCCAAGAAGGCTCAAGATAACTTTAAAAACTATAAAGGGCGCTTTGCTGTCCCTAATTCACAGACATCTCCAGGCTCTCCCTTAGCAGGCGGTGAAGATTGGTACTGGTTTGATTATGGTAATGTCCGTTTTATCACCATGCCGGAACAGTGGAAAGGCGCGTGGGCGGACTGGAATACAAAAGCAGGTAAGCTTATGGCTCAAGCCCAAGCCGATGCAAATATCAAATTTATCGTCACCTTCGTGCATCAACCCGCTTATTCATCAGGTCATTATGCCGGATCGGCCACGCTTAAAGGTATTTTGGATACCTTGGGAGACACCTATAGCAAGTACAAATTGAATATCAATGCGCATAGTAATAATTATGAGCGTAGCCTCCCTCAGCATGGTGTAACTCATGTCACTGCCGGAACGGGTGGTGCAAACCTTACTCAGGATGGCAACTGCTTGTGGTTAGCTTGCACAAAACCGGCATGGTCTGCTTTCCGTGCCATGCATCTTGGTGCCTTGAAATTACATTTCACTGATTCCGGTATAGAAGGCTCATTTATCTGTGGCCCTGCGGGTGGCGGAAAAAATGATGTAACTTGCAAAACAGGCAGCATTGTTGACAGCTTCTCAATTGGTGATCTAGCGCCTAAGCCTAAACCTATTACGAATTTTGTTGATCTGGCTGGAGCGCTTGATATTAACCAGAATATCTATAAGTTACATGAATCCCTACCCCAGGGCGTGCCTCTTGGCTATGACTGGGCAAAAGGCCCCAGAATAGGTGACGGAAACGATCCTGGAACTAATGCCGCCACTACAGGTTGGGCGCAGATCTTCTGGGCTGATGGCGTGAAAAGCAGCACGGATAATGTGCAAATCCGGAATTTACAGTTTTTAGTCTGTCACGGAGCGGAGCATAAGTGGACACTATTGCAACGAGGCGAGATCGAAGGTGAGCAATTTACTTCGGATTTTGTAAATAATGTCAGTAAATCAGCGTCGTTTTTAACTCAAAAAGATGGAGTGGCTACAGTCGCTTTTGAACCGGGCTCTGTGTTCCATTTCTGGCCTAAACAGGGGCAAGTGAGTTTGCCTAGTGAACCTATTTGCGGATTTCTTGCACTATTGGAGGCGCGAGTTGTGCCAGGGCCTGGAGCAACCAGCGTCACCCCTGGCGCATTTCTTATTGGTTTGGGTGCCGATTATTGGACTAAGTTGAATTCAACATGGGATAATTTTAATACCAATAGCGACATTGAAGTCGGCCGCCTTAAGCTTGTCGGTGCAGACTGGGCATGGTATGGTATGAGCACAACTTCTGATGATGATCTTAAGGCAATATATCAAAAGGGATTTGATCTCAGCCCAGATGCAGATTAAAAAACAGCAACTTAAATAGTTTGTTAGGCTAAAAAGCACGGATGACATTTCCTCCGTGCTTTTTTGGTAAATTAAAGATAATTTGAAGATGAAAATATTACAAGCAAATAAATTTTTTTTTCGGAATGGCGGTTCCGAAGTTGTGATGTTTCAGGAGCGTGATTATCTGTTAGATTCCGGTCATCAAGTCGTCGATTTTTCCATGCAGGACGAACGCAACTTTGCTAGCGATTTCTCTAATCATTTTGTCAGGTCACAAAATTATCACAAGGGCGCAGGAAAACTAGGCAAGCTGCAATCCGCATTGGGGCTAATCCATTCCTTTGAGGCAGTGAATAAAATATCAGAGCTGATTGAGGAAACCAAGCCGGATATAGTTCATGGCCATAACATCTATCACCAATTGACGCCCTCGATCATAAGTGCGGCAAAGAAGCTAGGCGTTCCGGTTGTACTGACTCTGCACGATTATAAACCTGTTTGTCCTACCTATAACCGTCTGCGCAACGATAAGCCTTGCTCGGATTGCCTGGACGGCAACTTTTCACATGTTCTGCGTAATCGCTGTGCAAATGGTTCACTAGGCAAAAGCGCGCTACTTTATGCTGAGGCCGTGGTGCAACGCCTCATGGGTAGCTATGAGAGTGTAGATGCGTTTATCACGCCTTGCCGTTTCATGCAGGAATCCATCGCGCATCGCATCCCCATTGAGCGCATTAAACTACTTTATAACGGCGTGGATACTGACGCAGTAAATGGCAGTGGTGCCGACGAAGGTTATGTGCTTTATCTTGGCAGGCTATCACCAGAAAAAGGTATTGAAACCTTGCTCAAGGCGCATACCAACTCTACTAAAGGCTGGCGGCTTGTGGTAGCCGGTACGGGCTCATTAAGTGATGAATTAAAGACGAAATACGACTCTCGTAATTTTGTTGGGCATATTGGCGGCGAAGCTCTAAGTGAAATGATTGACAAAGCCTCTGTTATCGTAGTACCTTCAAATTGGTATGAAAACTGCCCAATGTCCGTGCTTGAGGCGATGGCTTATGGCAAACCCGTGATTGGTAGCCGTATGGGCGGTATCCCAGAGCTGGTTGAACACAACAAGACTGGATTTTTATTCGAAGCTGGCAATGTGGATGAGTTGACAGTAGTAATTGACAAATTAATGTCTACACCGGAACTCAGAAAGCAAATGGGCGCAGAAGCCCGTAAGCGTGCAGTTGCCGAGTTTTCCCTTGCCCGACACAACGATGGCTTAATCAAAATTTATCAATCTGTTTTAGGAGACTAGTCATGACCGCTGCATATCCAACCGACGTTTCAATTATCACAACTTACCGATGCCAGATGCAGTGCAAGATGTGCGATATCTGGGAAAACCCTTCTGACAGCAAACGTGAAATCACACCCAAAGAGCTGGAGATGCTGCCCAACTTCAAGTTTGTGAACATCACCGGCGGTGAACCATTCGTCAGACGCGACCTGGAAGACATTGTCGAGGTGATGTATAAGAAAGCCCCCCGCATCGTCATTTCCACGTCAGGCTGGCACACAGACCGCATCATTAAGATGGCTGAAAGGTTCCCGAATATCGGCATTCGGGTCAGCATTGAAGGTCTTTCTCAAAAGAACGACGACCTGCGTGGTCGCGAAGGCAGCTTTGATCGCGCCATGAGGTTGCTTTTAACACTGAAGGAAATGGGTATAAAAGATATTGGTTATGGCTGTACGGTATCGAATAAGAATTCGGAGGATATGCTTTGGCTGTACAAGCTTTCCAGAGAGCTGGGTATGGAGTTCGCTACGGCTTCTTTCCATAATTCTTACTACTTTCATAAAGATGATAACGCGATCACCAATAAGGAAGAAGTCATTAACAATTTTCGCAAATTGATGGAGGAGCTGCTCAAAGATAACAGCCCAAAGAGCTGGTATCGCGCATTCTTTAATTTGGGACTGATCAACTACATACGTGAGCAGCCGCGCATGCTGCCTTGCGAAGCAGGTACAGCGAACTTCTTTATCGAGCCTTATGGTGATGTCTACCCTTGTAATGGTCTGGAAGATCGTTACTGGAAAGAGTCCATGGGTAATATCAGGGATGTTGCTACATTTGATGAATTATGGTTCAGCAAGGAGGCTGAAAAAGTACGCGATCTGGTGCGTACCTGCCCAAAGAATTGCTGGATGGTAGGCACTGCCGCACCGGTAATGAAAAAATATATCAAGCATCCTACGTCCTGGGTTGTAAAAAACAAGATCAAATCCATGCTGGGCAAGCCGATTTGTATCGACAACGTACCTCACTATAATGTTGGTCAGGATCCGCTACAGGGCAATTTGAGAGGAGGAAATGCACCAGAGTACAAGGTTGCTTTTAAACGCCGTGAGCCAGATGTGATTCTATCCGAAGCCGAACTGGCCGATATGCTCCGTACTGATTGATCCATGGCAGATACTGGTCGCCCACTCAGAATCATGATGCTCGGGCTGCGTGGCTTTCCCGGCGTCCAGGGTGGTGTAGAAACGCATGCCGAACATTTGTGCCCACTGCTGGTAGGGCTGGGCTGCGATGTAACAGTGCTGGTGCGGTCACCGTACCAGCCTGCCGAAATCGGGCCGGAATGGAAGGGCGTTAAGTTCGTGCCGCTTTGGGCTCCAAAATCCAAAGGGCTGGAAGCTATAATACACAGTTTTCTGGGGGTGTTATATGCAGCCTTCAAACGCCCGGATATTCTGCATATCCAGGGCATCGGCCCCGCCATCATGACACTGCCCGCCAGGCTGCTGGGGCTACGAGTGGTTGTTACACACCACGGCCCGGATTATGATCGGCAGAAGTGGGGGTTCTTTGCGCGTTTTGTACTCCAGCTGGGTGAACGGTGGGGGATGCGCTGGTCGAATGGACGTATTGCAATTTCGAAAGTCATCACAGATTTGATTCGCAAAAAGCATGGCGTGGAATCGATCTTGATTCCAAATGGTGTCCTTTTACCACAACTACCGGATTCGATCGGTGCGCTTGAGACATTCGGCCTGACCAGTGGCCGCTATGTGTTACTAGTTAGCCGGATGGTGCCTGAAAAGCGCCATCTCGATTTAATCGTGGCGTTCAAGCAGGCCGACTTGCCGGATTGGAAACTTGTAATTGTAGGTGATGCGGATCACCCTGACGCTTATCAGCGTGAGGTAATAAAAAAAGCCGCTGAAACCAATGTTGTGATGACCGGCTTCCAGCGCGGCTTGGCATTGCAGGAGCTTTATGCGCATGCGGGGCTTTTCGTACTGCCTTCCTCCCATGAGGGCTTACCTATCGCATTGCTAGAGGCATTGAGCTATGGGCTGCCGGTGTTAGCAAGCGACATCCCGGCAAATCTGGAGGTGGGTCTGTCAGAGGAGTGTTATTTCCCACTTGGAAATAGCGAAGCACTTGCAGCTCTAATACGGCTGCTATCAACTGAGGGCTTGAC
Source organism: Methylococcaceae bacterium (assembly GCA_043731245.1). GTDB lineage: Bacteria > Pseudomonadota > Gammaproteobacteria > Methylococcales > Methylomonadaceae > Methylobacter_C. Next base: position 7,816 of record JAYTJI010000344.1, read on the forward strand.
CCTGTCGGTACGTGAAAACACCCGTGAGTGGGTAGCAAAACGATATGACTGGCGCAAGATAGCCGAAAAAACACTGGAAGTTTACATGAGCTGTTTTGGCTAAAACTTTCCGAAACCGAGCATTGCCTAATGCTAGTTTATCGAACATCTGGATCTTACCCAAAAATCTTATCTCCCCATGATCCAATATAATATTCTTCCATGTTATTATGAAGAAATGGACTCAATATAAAATCTTCGCTAAGTTCATCAAATAAACATATATTATCTGCCGTATAAAATTCTTCTTTTTTTATACTTTGATTGTTTGTTAAAAGTTTGACACCACTCCCCAACGCTTCAAAAGTTCTCATTGTCAAACCCGTTTGCGTTTCTCTTACTATATCTACAACAATCCGACTTGATTGAATAATTTTTGAAACCTCATCCAAGGGTATATTTTTAAATATGACATCTTTAGAATCAAGCGTAAAAGTCTTGTCAAATAATCTATTAATAATGAACCTAAGAAAACTAATTCTCAGTTTAAAATTGTAACTATAGCCTTTCTTAATGGCAATAGCCTTTAAGACACTTATCTGTTTATATCTGTGGCTGTTATATACCCCAACAAATGAGAAATCATAC
>JAYTJI010000345.1:0-7428 GCA_043731245.1 Methylococcaceae bacterium
GCGGCGCAAAAAATGTTGTCTCAATATGAAGGCGTATTTTGTGAGCCGGCATCAGCCACTTCGTTAGCGGGTGCCATGCGCGATATAGCTTCCGGTAAAATCCCGGAAGGCAGCAAGATTGTCTGCACCTTGACCGGGAATGGTATTAAAGACCCAGAGATTGCTATGCAACAATGCGCCGATGCCAAACCAGTGACTATTGACGCCAGTTTGGATGCAGTTAAGCGGGCTATTTTGGATTGTTTGTAATTTGGAAATTGATCGTACGCAATGCGTACTATTTTCAATACTGAGGAACTCTTGGATTTTGAATGGGTATGCAGTGCATACCATGGCTATTGATGGTAAACAGGTCGAACCGGCGTTTGCAAAACCTTACGAATCCGCCGTGCCTTGAGCACGATAAGGCGATTAGGAGCAAACGCGCGAATAGCCCATTATGGCCCGAGCACAAACGCTCAAATCAGAGGCCGGATATACGTGTGCAGTCGTACCCCAATCCAGAAGTGATGAAATGCTTGCAAAACGGGAGGAGTCCATATACGGATTCGTCCTAAGGCAATCCGCCATAATCTTGACCGGTGTTGGTGTTTTGCTATCGCGAAAACGCCCTAAGCGCTACTCGACAAAGCAAATAATGAAGCACAAGGCTTGTCCGAAAAATTTCGACCGTTACTCGTACTAAACATCGTAAATATTACGTTGGGCAAGATGCCCAACGCTTGATAATTATTGGTGTACCTGCCGTAGCTTTACCAAGCGCAAAGCTGTAAAGCTGTAAGGATGTGTCGACGATAGGGGAGGCGCACTCGTATTTCAAATGGCAAAATTATTTCATGTACGTTACGTATCATTGGTCACAAACCAGCAAATGCTTATAATAAGCGGCTGTAAAAATAACCCGCAACTCGATTAATCGCCTTTAACCCAGAAAATCTCTAATGGTCGAACCTGTCAAATCATCAAGTCTGCTACATCTAATTACTCGTTTTTTTTCAAAAAAAATCAGGATGATTTTTTACAGCGCTAGAGAATCGATAGGTGAGCATAAGCGGGAAATTGTTGTTTATCAGGTTGAACAGGCTTGTGTTAGTCTTCAAGAAACCAGAGATGAGTTTGAAGATGCGTTGGAACGTTTTAAAAATCTGGTTTGCATAAATGACGCCGGATTGGAGCACAAATATAATCTGCTCAACAGGCAATATCAGTTCTGTCGCTTAAAGTCGGATGCTGTCAGCAATAGAATCAGCGCAATACAAGAGGTTAGCGAGGCGTTATTTATGGAATGGGAAAACGAATTAACTGAATACAGTAATCGTGCTTTACGTAATAGCAGTAAGCAGCAGTTAAAAGTGGCCAGGCAAAACTATGTCCGGTTGATTAAGGCGATGCAACGGGCCGAAAGTAAAATTCAGCCCGTTCTGGCAGCATTTAAAGACCAGATTTTATACCTTAAACACAATCTCAATGCACGCGCTATTGCGGCATTGCAACACGAGTTTATTGAAATCAGTATTGATATTTCCCAGCTCATTCTTGCAATGGAGCAAACAATCGCAGAAGCAAGTCAGTTTGTTTCAGTTTTAGTAGATCAAAAAGTTATTACCCCAAAAGCCCTGCCGAGTCGCTGAGAACCAGGCAACTCTACTTTAGAGCTTGTATAACACATCGTTGGCTTTATCTTTATTTTGGGCTTCTTTAGATTTACCTTTACGGTTATCCTGATCCATTCTTTCTTTGCCAAATTTAGCAATCATTTCTTCCCAGCTTGCATATTGATCATAAGCTTTAAAGCCCGCCGTTTTGCGTTCTTGATATATTTCCTTGCCTGTTACAACAATTTCTGCAGGTGTTTTTCCATCAACTATATCAAGGAATTCTTTGTCATCTTTTTTTGCATCTCTAATTGTCCAAAAAGAGACTTCAAATTCAATACGATTATCGGGAGGCAAGCGGTTTTTCAGTGCCTTTACCGATCGATAAGCAGTGGCGGTATTGTGACCGTTTATTTCCTGTCCTTTGCCGCAGGCTATTAAAGTTGTGCAGCTCAAAATAAGCAGTAGAGCGGGTAGTTTCTTCATAAAGATAACCTCGAAGTTGGGTACGGGTTCATGTTATGGTATTTATAACACCAGATCACCAAACAAAGTAAAATGGTCGATTATTATAACCCTGAGCTAAGCTTATATGCTGGAATTTATTCAACTATTAAATCAGCGTTACCATTCAGTCTTGAACCAACCGGGCAATGAGGCGAGCAAAACCGGCTATCAACAACGCATAGATCAGCTGATTTTAGCTGAAGCCTTTATGCGCAAAGGAAAGCTTATTAATTCATCGCCCCTACAACCCCTACAAATGGCTGTTGTAGGCCCGACGCAAGCAGGCAAAAGCTCATTAGTCAATGTGTTGTTAAGCAGCAGTGTTGCAGGGGTCAGTCCGTTAGCGGGTTATACCATTCATCCCCAGGGTTTTTGCCAGGGTGTAAGCCTTATTGATTGCAGCGGCTTACAGCATTATTTTAGTCGTTTTCAACAATTGCAACAGGCGCACATCCCCAGAGATCGCCATGATTGCTATTCCTTGACTGAAACGACATTGAGTTCTCCGCATTTACCCCACGGCGTATTATGGGACACGCCCGATTTCGACTCGATAGATTCGGCAACCTACAAGGAAGGTGTAATTAGAGCCGTTGCACTGGCTGATATTATTATTCTTGTGGTCAGCAAAGAAAAATATGCGGATCAATCGGTCTGGGACATGATGTCTACCCTTGAAGCTCTACATCAGCCGACGGTTATCTGTCTAAACAAATTGAATGAAGGTTCGGAAGCGTTACTGATTGGGTCATTAAAAGAAAAATGGCAACTTGCCAGAAAAGATGACTTTCCTGAAGTCGTGCCTTTGTATTATCAAAAGCAAACGGGGCTACCTTACTGGCCAGAGTCCAAGCAAAACTTGCTTGCGCAATTGGCAAGCAAGGTTGATTATAAAAAACATGCGCGTTTTGAACAGGATTTACTGCAAAAACATTGGCAAACCTGGCTAGAACCTGTTGTTGCCGAGCATCAGGCTTTAAATAACTGGCATGGATTGGTAGATGTTGCCATTAAACAAGCTTTGGAACAGTATCAGCGTGATTTTCTAAATCACCCTCATCATTATGAGACTTTTCAACAGGCTCTGGCAGAATTACTGACTTTGCTGGAAATACCCGGCTTAGCGGGTTTTTTGACAGGTGCGCGTAAAGTCCTCACTTGGCCGGTAAGACAAATGATGAAGATGGGGCGAAAAAGACTGCATATTGCCGATAGCAGTCAAGAACTCGTTTTATTAAATCAAATAGCTGAGCACTTGTTGATTCAACTGGCAGACCGGCTGATGGATAACGCCGAGCAAGCAGATCAGAGGCTATGGTGGAAAGAGTTCAGCAGTATATTCCGTCGCCAGCGACAGGCCATTTTGCAGGACTTCAGCGTTGCAGCAAAAGAATATCATCTCACTTTTCAGCAAGACGTAGAACAAACTGCACAGCGTTTGTACCACAAACTACAAGAACAACCCCTGGTGTTAAATAGTCTACGCGCTACCCGGGTAACTACCGATGCCGCCGCAATTGCACTGACCTTGCAATTGGGGGGTATTGGCGTACATGATTTGATTTTTGCTCCAGCCATGTTGACAGTCACTTCGCTATTAGCCGAAAGCGCAATAGGCAGTTATATGCACAAAGTAGAGCGTGAATTAAAACAACATCAACTCAACACGGTAAAACAAGCGCTCTTTGTCGAAAGTATCGGTCAAAAACTTTTGGCGCTGCCGGAGCAATTATCAACGATGATTCATTTCAATATTTCCCCTGATCAGCTCCAGGCAGCTGAATCACAACTCACAGAAAAGCGACATGGCTTACGATTACTCTGATTTAGTAGAAAAAACCCGGCGCTGGGCCGAACAAGCGTGTGCAGCAGGCTGGATTCATACCGATGTCGCTGCGCAGTTAAGCCAGTTTGATACCAGAACGCCTGAAGCCTTGTTTAACTCCGGTAATGCCAGGCCACTTATTGTTGCCTTTATGGGCGGCACTGGCGTTGGTAAAAGTTCTTTACTCAATCGCCTTGCAGGTAAGGCAATCGCCAAAGCGGGCGTAGTGCGGCCAACGTCACGGGAAGTCACTTTATTTCACCATCACAGTGTTGCCATACAGCATCTGCCGGAACAATTACCGCTCGCAAAAATCAATATTTCCCAACATGACGATGACGCGAAAAAAAATATCGTCTGGATTGATATGCCGGATTTTGACAGCACCGAACAAAGCAACAAGCAATTGGTTTTTCAGTGGTTACCACATATTGATGTACTTATTTATGTGGTCAGTCCAGAGCGTTACAAAGATGAAAAAGCCTGGCGTTTGCTGCTTGCAGAAGGCGCACGGCATGCCTGGCTGTTTGTTATTAATCAATGGGACAAAGGCCAGTTAGAGCAATATGAAGATTTTAACCGGCAACTGCATAAAGCCGGTTTTGTAGCACCGATTATATTTAAAACAACCTGTGCGGAAGGGCTGCAAGCCGATGAGTTCGCCTCATTGGAAGCAACTATTGTCTCGTTAGCGACTGAGCATATTGTTGAGCAACTGGAACAGCGGGGTTCGCAGATCCGCAAGGATGAATTAAAGAAAAAACTGCAAAATGCTAGCGGACTTTTAGGTTCTGAGCAGACTTTTCAACACACGCCGGTGCTGTGGCAGAAGCAATGGCAGCAAACAGTCAAGCTGTTACAGCAGGGCTTTGCCTGGCCTATAAAACATACCGCCACCTACTATGCAGAACACGCCGCCGATTTAATCACAAATCCGGCCACCGCCAACCATTCATTATGGGATGCCTGGGCACAAGCCCGTTTTGATGATGCTTTGGACGAATTTATTATTAATATCGATCAACTGGGGCTTCCTGTTACCCCGTTTAAACAACACACAGCCGCAATACGGGAAAAAGCGTCTAAAATCATGCAGACACAAACTGAACTGGCGGCGCGGCAAGCTTTAGTAAATCCCGGCAACGCGTTACAGCGTGGATTTTTAAAATGTATGCGTCTATGTGAAATAATCCTGCCGCTCACTGCCATGGCCTGGGTAGGCTATAAAGTATTCATGGGCTATTACACCAGCAACATGACGGACACCCACTATCTTGGTGTAGATTTCGCCATACATAGCAGCTTACTTATCGCAATGACTTGGTTGATCCCATATTTTATACTGAAAAAATCGCAACCTTCTTTGGAAAAGAACGCTTTAAAAGGCCTCAACAAAGGTTTACACACTGCTTTTAGCATGATAGAGGTTGAAGTTTTAAACGCAGTAGAAAGTCTTGCCCGACAACATCAAGAGCAGGCAGAGCAACTTTCGGGAATTATAGAGCAGTGCGGCGCAAGAGATGATCATAGTCTAAACGTAGAAAGCGACAGTCCTTTAACACGGATGCTGATAGATTAGTTGCACTTGGTATCTTTGTCGGTTGAAGGATATACGGGTTATGAAAACCTCAAAAAGTCAATGTAAAAAGGCATTGACATGATTTTATATTTCTAATATTATAGAAACATGAAAATAAATTTAGCCGTTAAAGCCCTGGCCGCCTTAGCCCAGGAAACCCGCCTCTCGATCTTCCGGATTCTGGTTCAAACGGGGGAGGCTGGCCTACCGGCTGGTGAAATCGCGAAGGCGTTGAGCATTCCGAATGCAACGCTGTCTTTTCATCTGAAAGAACTGACAAATGCGGGGCTGATTACTGCACGGCAGGAAAGCCGCTTTATCTACTACGCCGCGAATTTCTTGGCCATGAATGAGCTACTGGAATATCTGACTGAAAATTGTTGCGCTGGGAATCCCTGTGGCTCCGTTAGCGTGTGTTGCGACGAAGAATAATCCCCAACCCTGTTGAAATCAATGTCATCAGAGGCGTAGGTTATAGTCGTCTGATAGCTTCTGGTCTTGATCATTAGCTTTAATTTGCAGTTTAAATCTCCATACATCCACTCAAGCGGACTCTTAAATTATGAATGTACTGTTTCTTTGTACCGGCAATTCCTGTCGTTCTATCCTTGGCGAAGCCACCTTTAACCATCTTGCTCCTCCAGGTTGGCGGGCCATTAGCGCAGGTAGCAAACCCACTGGTCAAGTGCATCATCGCTCACTGGCATTGCTGGCGCGTGAAGGTATTTCGACGGAAGGCTACTACAGCAAATCCTGGAACGACCTGCCAGTAACACCTGATATTGTGTTGAGCGTCTGCGGTAACGCCGCCAACGAAACGTGTCCCGCTTATCTAGGCCCCGTATTACGCAGTCATTGGGGCGTCGAGGATCCGGCTCACGTCACCGGTAGCGAAGAAGAAATCGACGCCGCGTTTATGACTGCCTATCACATCCTCCGCTATCGCATTGAGCAATTTCTGGCGCTGCCACTGAATGAATTGCAACATGACCGTGAGCGCCTAAAAGCCGAGCTGGATCGAATTAGCACCCTGTTACCTTAACTTTAAGGAAGTCATCATGACCACTATTCAAGTATTTGACCCTGCCTTGTGTTGTAGTACTGGCGTTTGTGGCGTTGAAGTTGATCAACAATTGGTCTGCTTTTCCGCCGATGTCGATTGGGCCAAGCAAAACGGTGCGCAAATAGAGCGCTTTAATTTAGCGCAGCAACCCATGGCTTTTGCTGAAAACCCACTTGTTAAAGCATTTCTGGAGCGTTCCGGCGCGGAAGCACTGCCTTTGATTCTGGTTGATGGCGAAGTGGCTTTGGCTGGGCGATATCCAAACCGTGCCGAATTGTCCCGTTGGACTGGAGTCGTCCAAGCAGAAGAAAAGCCGCAATCCGGCTGTTGCAGTGGAAACAGCAGCTGCGGTTAAGGAATGGCGTTTTAATAATTCTTGATTAGCAAGGAACCTCAGCCAGCACCGTCATACCGGCAGGGATGCCGGTATGACGGTGCCATGGATGGTAACTTGACGATACCGTTGCAGTATAAACACGGCGTGATGCCAGACCATAGCTTCACATCCCTGTGTTCTGGATTCCGGCAATCCCTGCCGGAACGACGCTGCTGCTCAATGGTTATGAGCTAGCTGAAGCATCTTGCTAATCAGGAATATCTATGACCGGTTACTGGATCGCCTAAGGCGGCTTTATGTGCGATACCGTACAGACTTTGCTATATCTTGCTGATAGTATTCTTTCAAGGTGTTTTTCGCTTAAGGGGAGTCCCGTGAATATTGCGATCAAACCCTGACTGGCCTTTTTAATAGGACTATTAACTTTACTGAAGTTTCCCAGTTTTTAAACAAAGCCAATCACGCTGGCTACACCGGATAGAGATTTAATGCAGGGTTTGCGTAATTTACAGCAAACCCCAC
>JAYTJI010000346.1:0-6335 GCA_043731245.1 Methylococcaceae bacterium
TGAAAATGCGGGTATTCCCGAAAATGATGATATGTCACTGACAGAATCCGAGCACGATCGGATGTTTTCTGATAAAGGCTTAACAAGACTGATCTAAACAGGTAGGTTATGATCATTGTTATTGAATCATAAGTAGGCATCTTTAGAGGTTACCATAAGGCCAAAAATAAAAAAACCGGACTCCAGTGGACTGGAATCCGGTTTTTATGACTGATACGGACTGGTGATTATTTCTTCATAATACTAATGCCTTTTAATAAATTCAGCGCCTCATGTAAAGCATAGTCGCCAACATCCAGGCTTTCCTTATCTTTATCCAGCCCGTCTTTTTTTCCATCAGCAGCGCCTTTGCCATTCTGTAAATGATGTGTCAAATCAGACTCTTTAACGGGCGTAAAATCTACTTTGTCCAATGCTTCCAATTTAACACGCGCCAATGTAACATCCGGTTCAATACCTTCGGCCTGTATTGATCGGCCGGATGGCGTGTAATAGCGAGCCGTTGTCAACTTTACAGCTGCGCCATTGCTGGTGGGCAAGATGGTTTGCACAGAGCCTTTACCGAATGATTTTTCACCCATAATCACAGCACGCTTTTGATCCTGCAAAGCACCCGCAACAATCTCTGATGCCGACGCAGAGCCACCATTAATCAACACCACCATAGGAGCGCCGTCAATAAGATCATCGGGCGCAGCATTAAAGCGCATTTCTGAGTTTTCAATACGTCCTTCTGTGTAGACAATAAGCCCGCTTTTTAAAAAGGCGTCACTCACTTCAACCGCCGCATTTAAAACGCCTCCGGGATTATTTCTTAAATCCAGCACCAAGCCTTTGAGCGTACCCCCGTTTTCCTTTTTCAATGCAGCGAGTGCTTCTTTAAGTGCATCACCAGTGCCTGATTGAAAGCTGCTAATACGCACATAGCCATAACCTTTTTCTAGCATCCGGTTCTTGACACTTTTAACTTTTATTATGTCGCGGGCAAGCGTCAATTTCAAAGGGGCTTCTTCGCCTTCCCGAACAATAGTGAGCACAATTTTGCTGCCCGGTTCACCACGCATCATCTTTACAGCATCGGTCAAGGACATGCCTTTTACCGGTTTATCATCAAGCTTGACAATAAGATCTCCGGTTTTTATTCCCGCTTTTTGGGCGGGTGTGTCATCGATAGGTGAAACCACTTTGATAAAACCGTTTTCCAAAGTCACTTCTATGCCTAAACCACCAAACTGCCCGGTAGTGCCTTCTTTTAGCTCCTGATATTCTTCCGCAACCAAATAAGAAGAATGAGGATCAAGACCGCTCAACATGCCTCGAATAGCATCTTCCAGTAACTTTTTATCCGAAACGGGTTCTACATAATCCCTTTTTATCCGGCCAAAAATCTCTGTAAATGTCCGCAAATCTTCATAGGGCAGTGCTTCCGTATCGGTTGTGACATCGGCTTTATCGCGCTGCGCAAAGACACTGCCGCAGAGTCCCATAAAAACGCCTAACATAATCCCTAAGGATAAAATAAAAATAGCTTTCTTTTTTAGCATGTGTATTAAAACTCCAAATCCTCAATTTTTACATATATTATCATCTAACGGCTCACTACTTGAAGCCGATTCATTTTTGGCACCATTCAAGTGGATCAATCGGTACACCTTTCTTGCGAACCCCAAAGTATAAGCCCGCCTTGCTGCGCCCACCACTTAGGCCAACAGAAGCAATAACCTCTCCTGCCTCTACCGTATCGCCCTTTTGCTTATAAAGACTTTGGCTGAAAGCATATAGCGTCATATAGCCTTGGCCGTGATCAATAATAGTCAGCAAGCCATAACCGCGCAGCTCATCGGCATAAGCCACTTTACCTCGGGTAACGGTTTTTATTTCCGTCCCTTCATTGGCGTCAATTAACACACCGTCCCAGGTGCTATCTGAACGTGGGCTGCCAAATTTTTGCGCCAGCCGCCCCTTAACCGGCCAGGGCAATTTACCTTTAAGTGTCAAAAAATCGGCTTTTAGTTGCGCAGAATTTTGTATGACTGTGGGTAATTCTTTTGTTTGCTCGGCATCGACAGCAAGCTCTTCTTCTGTAATAGGTAATGAAGCCATCAAGCTCTTCAGCCTATTTTCATTTAATTGTAGTTGACTTAACTGCTGTTCACTTGAAGAAAAATCATTACCTATTTGCACCAGCAATTCATTTCTTTGCTTTCTGGCTTTATCCAGTGCGGTTTGTTCTGATTTCTTTTGCGCAAGATCTTGCTCTAAACGCTCAGTTTCAGTTTGTTTTTGCTTATCTAACTGTTCCAGATGTTGAACGGCCGATTCTATTTCAGCGAGTTTTTTTAAGCGCTCTTTGTTGATATAGTTAAAATAAGCCATCATTCGGCTGGATAAGTCAGGGTCTTGCTGATTGAACATCAGCTTCAACTTTTCTTTTTGCCCCATAGCGTAGGCCGCTCTTACTTGACCGGCCAATTCTTTGCTGAGCATATCTATTTCATCCTGATAAGTTCGTATATCTTGCCGAATTCTGTCCAGATTTATGTTTTTTTGCACGATTTGCGTTTGCAATTTTTTCAGTGAAGCCGCTGTTTCGCCGTAGTGCTTTTCAATGTCTGCTAAAAGATTTTGTAAATCATCTTTCTGCTGCGAAAGTCGCTGCATATCCTGCTTAACCGCATCAATATTTGACTCGACCTGATTAAGCTCGTTGCTGGTTTGCACGTCCTCCGCATGTCCCGAATGGATCAAAGCACCCAGCAAAAAACAAAAAATCAGCTTTTTTCTCATTCACAGTACAGCAGCATTGATAAGTGATCTACCCGTCATTTCAACAGGTTGAGGGACACCTAAAATAGCCAGCATAGTGGGCGCTATATCAGATAAGCCACCACCCGAGGCTAATGGCCTATCCCCACAGACATAAACCAGAGGCACTTGGTTGGTAGTATGTGCGGTGTGCGGTTGCCCAGTCGTTTTATCAACCATTTGCTCGATATTGCCATGATCAGCCGTTAACAAGAGCTGTCCGCCCACTGGCTTTAATGCGTCAACAATACGTTGCAAGCATTTATCCACTGCCTCCACAGCGAGTATTGCAGCGGGGATTATGCCGGTGTGCCCAACCATATCGCAATTTGCATAATTGCAAATAATAACGTCATATTTGCCACCGGTAATGGCATCGACCAAATGATCCGTGACATCAGCGGCATTCATTTCCGGCTGTAAGTCGTAGGTGCGTACTTGGGGTGATGGTACCAATATCCGATCTTCTCCAGGAAAAGGAGTATCTATGCCACCATTAAGGAAAAAAGTGATATGCGCATATTTTTCAGTTTCTGCCAGCCGGAGTTGCTTCATACCCAGATTGGACAAGTACTCCCCGAGGCCATTTTTAATGTCAACCGAAGGAAAAGCTATGGGGTAACCAAAATCTTGATGATATTCCGTTAAGGTACAAAAATAGCCTGGATGAGGCTCATGATTTCTATCGAAGGAAGCAAATGTTGTTGAGGTTAACGCCTGAGAAATTTCGCGGGCGCGATCAGCCCGAAAGTTCATAAACACAACGGAGTCTTCGGGATCAAGAGCAACCGTATCACCTGAGGCATCCAAAACAGCTGTGGGTAAAACAAACTCATCTGTCTCACCTCTTTCGTAAGCGGCTTCTAACCCTTTAAGTGCAGATTCCACGCAATAACTAGCTTCGCCTTTAGCAATCAGGTCGTATGCAATCTTTACACGATCCCAACGATTATCCCTATCCATCGCATAAAAACGACCCACTATTGATACAATGCGACCCACACCCAGTGCAGCAAATTTTGCTTCTAACAAAGCAATTGAGGTACCTGCACTTTTAGGCGGAACATCCCTTCCATCCAAAAACGCATGCAGGTAAATTTTGCTTAAGCCACGCCCCGCTGCTAACTCGATCATCGCCATAATCTGTTCTTCATGGCTATGTACGCCACCGGGAGACAGCAAGCCCATAACATGCAAAGCCTTGCCTTTTTCTTTAGCAAGATCGACAGCCCGACAAAGGACGGGGTTGCTATAAAAACTACTGTCTTCTATCGCATCATTAACTTTAGAGAAATCCTGAGGAATATAACGCCCCGTGCCTATATGAATATGCCCAACTTCTGAATTACCCATCTGCTCATCAGGCAATCCAACCGAGCGACCGGAACAATCCAATAAAGTCATAGGATAATCTTTTTGCAACTGATCCCAACAAGGCGTATTTGCCATTGCAATGGCATTATTTTCTTGCTCCAATGAGTAACCGAACCCGTCAAGGATCAGTAAAACTAAAGGCTTTGGTCGATTTGACATCTTAATATTTCTCCGCACGCTAAAAACAAAATCGGTGGCTACCTGACCGATAAAAACCAAATCAAAAATACTGCTATATTAAGCATTAACCAAAATGATTGAAAATAAGGTATCATTTTGTTAAATTTGTCGGTTTGGCAAACAGGCAATATGCTCATTATATTAATACACGTTGGTAGCAGTTGTGTATAAAAATTCTTCGCAGGTGCTTTAAATTTAAAATTAAGACGCCTTAAACCCGTTATATTTAAGTAGCGCTATGGACATCAAAGACCAACACATTTTGTATAATGATACCGACATAGACAGGGCAGCCCGCTGCCTAAAAGCCATGTCACATCCCTTACGGTTAAAAATATTGTGCGTTCTTGGCAGCAATAAGGTTAGCGTGCAAGACATTGTCGAGCAAGTAGGCACCAGCCAAAGCAATATTTCCCAACACTTATCCATTCTTAGAGACAAAAACATTCTCGGCTCTAAAAAAGAAGCCAACCGTGTTTATTACTTCATCGATGATGTGCGTATGCTTCAGCTCATTAAAATGATGCGGGACGTTTTCTGTGCCACACACTGATTCAATTTACCATTCACTCAACCTAAAACATACCCCATGGATCGTTACCTAGAATTTATCTTAAATCACTATATATTTTCTCTCGCACTGGCAGTCGTCACTTATCTATTAATCCAGGAAATCTTCGACAGTGCTTTTAAAAAGTTTGGCGCTGTTTCGCCTTTGCTCGCTGTCGCCAAAATGAATGATGTTGATACCCTGGTAATTGATGTGCGTGATGCGCCTGACTTCGTTCAAAGTCATATTGAGCAGGCCATCAATATGCCTTTAGGCAACTTAACGGAAAATCTTTCAAAAATAGTAGAACACAAAAACAAGCCTGTACTCATTGCCTGCCAGACGGGAACCCGTTCGGCCTCTGCTGGTAAACTGTTGACGAAAGCAGGATTCGAACAAGTCTTTGTTATTACCGGAGGTATGCAGGCTTGGGAAAACGATTACAAATTACCTGTTAAAAAAACCGGTAAACAAAAAGCTAAAACAAACCCAAGCGCATAATTTTTATGAGGCTCACGCCCATAAAGTTCACGCTCACAAAAACCTTAAACACCAATAGACATAACATCATGGCCGAAGAACAAAACTCTGTAGAAAAACAATTCTCTATCCAAAAAATTTATACAAAAGACATGTCTTTTGAAACCCCCAACTCACCCAAAATTTTCACTGAAAAATGGGAACCTGCCGTTGATTTCAATCTGGGCTCTCATGTTGAATCGTTAGAGAATTCATTATACGAAGTAGCTATCACGGTGACTATCACCGTTAAAAGTGGCGATAGCACAGCCTATCTGGTTGAAGTCAATCAAGCTGGAATATTTGCTTTAAGCGGTTTTACCGATCAAGAAATGGGGCCAATGGTGGGTAGCTTCTGCCCAAACATTCTTTTCCCTTACGCCCGTGAAGCTGTTTCTGATTTAGTTGCAAAAGGTGGCTTTCCACAGCTGCTATTAGCCCCGGTAAATTTTGATGCTTTGTATGCCCAGCATTTACAGCAAGCACAACAACATGCCCCCGGCTCTGACACCATCAATTAATTGGTGTGAGAAATAAAAAAATAGCCATCCTGGGCGCAGGTTCCTGGGGAACGGCTCTTGCTTTACTGGCCGCTAGAAATGGTTGCCAAGCGCTATTATGGGGTCATAACCCAGGCCATATGAGAGCTTTGGCACAAGACCGCCAGAATGTGCGCTATCTGCCTGAGCAACCTTTCCCAATAAACCTTGCTGTTACCTCAGATCTGGCAGAAGTTGCTGCATTCAGTAATGTGATACTTGTCTGCGTGCCCAGTCGTGCCTTTAAAAATACCCTGATTAAACTTAAACCGTACTTATCGGATGAGGTAAAAATAGCCTGGGCAAGCAAAGGTTTTAATCCCGATGATGGTTCATTACTCCATGAAATAGTTGCCGAAATTTTTTCC
>JAYTJI010000347.1:0-5409 GCA_043731245.1 Methylococcaceae bacterium
GGCGATGCACCTGATGCCCTGATAACCGATATTCGGATGCCCGGCATGGATGGCTTGGAGCTTTTAGACAAGGTTCAGCTTAGTCACCCAACGTTACCCGTTATTGTCATGACAGCGCATTCCGATCTGGAAAGCGCGGTCTCGGCATTTCATGGCGGTGCTTTTGAATATCTGCCTAAACCCTTTGATATTAAAGAAGTCGTTAATCTCGCACAACGCGCCTGCAACCATGGCAGGCAGCAGCAAGACAATGCCAATCGCGCCGCTACCACTACCATTGAGCCTACCCCGGAAATTATAGGCGAAGCGCCGGCAATGCAAGAGGTTTTTCGGGCGATAGGACGGCTGGCGCGTTCACACATTACGGTGCTTATTAATGGCGAATCGGGAACCGGCAAGGAATTAGTAGCTAAAGCCCTGCACCGCCACAGCCCCAGAGCAAAAAATCCTTTCATCGCCTTAAATATGGCTGCTATTCCTAAAGACCTGATGGAATCGGAATTGTTCGGTCACGAGAAAGGCGCTTTTACAGGCGCGCAAGCGCGGCGAGCGGGTCGCTTTGAACAAGCCAATGGCGGCACTTTGTTTCTTGATGAAATAGGCGACATGCCCGCCGAATTGCAAACCCGCTTATTAAGAGTGCTGGCGGATGGCGAGTTTTATCCGGTGGGGGCGCATCTTGCTGTTAAAGTCGATGTGCGCATTATTGCCGCGACTCATCAGGATCTTGAAACACTCGTTAATCAAGGCCGTTTTCGGGAAGATTTATTCCATCGCTTAAATGTCATTCGTATTCATATCCCAGCTCTGCGTGAGCGCAAACAGGACATACCATTGTTGCTGCGCCACTTTTTGCATCAAGCCGCTTCCGAACTGGGCGTGGAAATGAAAGTTCTGAAACCCGAAGCTGAAGTATTTTTAAGCACACTGGAATGGCCGGGAAATGTAAGGCAATTAGAAAACAGTTGCCGCTGGTTAACCGTCATGGCATCGGGTCGGGAAATTCATCTGCATGATTTGCCCCCTGAGTTGCTTAATACATCGACGACAGAAAAAGAGGCTGCTGGAACTGACTGGGAATCCCTACTGAGACGCTGGGTAGATCGACAGTTATTGGCAGAGGAAGCAGAAGTCGCCAAGCAAACCATTCCAACGGTTGAAGCTATTTTAATCAAAGCAGCCTTGAGTTTTACCCACGGCAAACGCCACGAGGCCGCTATTTTGTTAGGCTATGGCCGAAACACCTTAACCCGTAAAATAAAAGAACTGGGAATAGAGGAATAATTTCGGCTTTATTATGGGAGCGTCACTGCCATCAAGTTAAGGCAACTCGTAATACTGATAAAACAAAAATTGTAGGATGTGCTGACGCTAGGAAGCACATCAATAGACTGATCTGGCAGTTCATTCTTTGCGGCTTACCTTAATGTGGATACAGCTCGACACCCTTGTAACAGAGCGAACGAAAAACTCCTTAAGAGTAGGTATAAAATAATTTCGGCGAGCTCATTCTTCGACAATGCCTTGATGCCGTTAGGGAGCCTCTAAAAATTGACTATTCATGCTTCGAACAGTCGAAGTGCAATTTTTAGAGGTTCCTTCTAGTCCTGATCCCCGTCGAAAGATTAAGACGACCGGATCTACTTTAGGCCAAATGAGATACTTCCGCAGCTATTTAAAGCTTGATCACTCATTCCCCACAGAACCATTTTCTCCAGAACACTCTGTGGCGAGCAGTCGCCTTTGAGATTCCGCGCATTAAGCGTAAGCCCCCGCACGCACCACCAAGGCTCGCAATCAACAAATAAGCACCATGATGGTGCGAAATATTATTTATTGCTCCCGTCTTTTTAGCTGCCAAGCGTGACTAAGCAATAAAGCTTGGTAGCAGTTTCAGCGATTGATCTATCTGCATAATGCCACAAATTACATTAGCAACTTGTTAAGCCACCCTTTATCTTGGGCCGAAAAACCACCAGTTCCTATATAAAATAACACTTGGCACAGTCCATGCTTTAAGTAATCTTGAATCGTTATTTTAAAAAGAGAGAGGAACCAATGAAACTGATAACCGCTATTGTTAAACCTTTTAAACTGGATGATGTCCGTGAGGCACTTTCAGATATAGGGGTTTCTGGTGTAACCGTAACTGAAGTAAAAGGTTTTGGTCGCCAAAAAGGCCATACCGAGCTCTATCGTGGAGCGGAGTATGTTGTTGATTTTTTACCTAAGGCCAAGGTTGAAGTGGCAGTCGCAGATCAATTAGTGGGTCAGGCTGTAGAGGCCATTACCAAAGCGGCTAATACCGGAAAAATTGGGGACGGTAAGATTTTTGTAACTAATTTAGAGCAGGTTGTCCGGATTCGTACCGGTGAAATCGGCGATGAAGCACTTTAGTATTAAGTAAGGGGGGACTATGAAATTTTTATTAAATGGCTTTATGCTAATTGCTTTGTTGGGTTTTGCGGGATTGACTTATGCTGAACCTGCGGCAGTCGTCCAAACCGTCAATAAAGGCGATACTGCCTGGATGATCATGGCAACAGTGCTGGTCATCCTGATGGTTATTCCCGGCCTGGCATTGTTTTATGGGGGTATGGTAAGAGCCAAAAACATGCTTTCCGTGCTAATGCAGGTATTCGTGATTTTCTCGATGATGGCTGTGTTGTGGGCGATTTATGGTTACAGTATTGCATTTACCGAGGGTAATGCCTTCTTTGGCGGGTTCAGTAAGTTGTTTCTTATCGGCATAACACCGGAATCATTAGCCGCTACTTTCAGCAAGGGCATTTACGTTCCTGAATATATTTACGTTGCATTCCAGCTAACATTTGCAGGCATTACTCCAGCGCTGATTATTGGTGCATTTGCTGAACGGGTAAAGTTTTCAGCCATATTAGTATTTATGTTGATCTGGTTTACTTTCGCCTACCTGCCGATGGCACACATGGTTTGGTATTGGGCTGGGCCTGATGCTTATCCCGATGCTGCGGGTGCCGAAACTGCGGCCGCAACAGCAGGGTTCCTGTTTCAAAAAGGCGCGCTGGACTTTGCCGGTGGTACGGTTGTGCATATCAACGCGGGTATCGCTGGCTTGATAGGTTGCTTGATGGTTGGCAAACGTATCGGTTATAAAAAAGAATCCCTCGCCCCGCACAGTGTCACTATGACTATGATTGGCGCATCTTTGCTATGGGTAGGTTGGTTCGGTTTTAACGTAGGTTCTAACCTCGAAGCCAACGGCTTGGCGGCACTGGTTTTTGTTAATACTTTACTGGCCAGCGCAGCTGCTACGTTGGCCTGGACAGCGGCGGAATGGATAGTACGCGGCAAACCCAGTATGTTAGGCGGCGCTTCCGGCGCTATCGCAGGGTTAGTTGCAATTACCCCAGCTTGTGGCTGGTCAGGGCCTATGGGCGCTATTTGCTTAGGCTTGGTTGTTGGGGCTGTGTGTTTCTGGGCCGTTACGGGTCTAAAAAGTATGTTCGGTTATGACGATTCCCTGGACGCTTTTGGCGTACACGGTATTGGTGGAATTATTGGTGCTTTGGGTACTGCGGTGGTTGCCAGTCCAGCATTAGGGGGCACAGGCGTTTGGGATTATGTTGCCAATGGGGTTGCCGAATACAGCATGTCCACCCAATTCATAAGTCAACTATGGGGCGTCCTGATATGTATAGCCTGGTCTGGTACGGTATCTTTTATTGCCTTCAAGTTCGTGGATATTATGATCGGACTTCGGGTTAGTGAAGAATCCGAACGTGAAGGTCTCGACATTTCTGAACATGGCGAAACGGCATATCATATTTAATTCAACGTGGTAGTAAATCACCCAACTTTTCAATAAAGAAATTTTGGGTGACAAACCACCTCAACTTTAAGACGCGTTATCGTGTTGCTATCGACCTTTTATTAATATACAGAAGGTCTTAGCTGCGCCTTTCCCAACGAAAGAAATAAGTTGACCAGATACCTATATCTATCAGGAACGGTCAAAGCATTAATCCCCACAATTCCATTGTCATTATTTGTAGCTAATGCTACCGAAGCATGTCGGCCTTCCGCCAGAAAATGAACCGGTAAATGGATAGTTAACATTCAGGAATGGCAACAAAAACCGTTCATAGCGGTTTTTGGTTTTTTACAAAGTGAAAAACCATCACCTTGTACCTCTTCCTTCATGCCTGAACCAATATCCAAGGTTTAACAACCACCGCCCAAACTTCTGCATCTGCTTCCAGCCAGTTAATGGCTTGTTGATCAGATACTAAAGCGATTTGATTATTTTGCAACCACTGCGCAACCTGGATTTTATTGTCGATAGAAAACTGGCAAGCAACATCGACCAAATCCAGAGGAGAGGCAACGCATACCGCCGAGCCAGCGGCAAAAAATCGCTGTAGGTCTTTCCAGGCGATTTTTGATGTTTCAAGATTCACTTTTTCACGGGCAATATCACCATTGTTGAGTTCATTCATCGTTTAAATAATTAATAGTGTCGTTATATAAGGAGCTGTTATTCTATTACAATTAGATAAATAACCACTCAGTCAGGAGTAAATTTCATGTCGCTGATAGCATCGTTCACCAAAAAATCCAAACTCAATGCAACCATTAAACAAACTGCGCAGGCACGTAAAAGTGAAGGCAATACAGCGGACGGCCTGTTTAAAGCATCTTATCAAGGCTACGCAGAAGTTTTACAGGACGATCCTCTCCGTGCTGAAGCTTTATATCATTGGGGTTTTGCTTTACTGCATCAGGCAAAAATCAAAACCGGTGACGAGGCGGCCAAAATTTATCTGGATGCCATCAATAAGTTCGCTTTTTGTCTGCTGATTAACCCTGATTATCTGGGCGCTGCGATTAATGGCGGGGTTGCTTATATGGATTTAGCCAGGCTTAAAAAAGCAAAGCCTGCTGATGAGTTGTACGAATTGGCTAAAAAACAATTTGAAAAAGCCAATGCTATTCAAGCCGGAACAGCTTCCTATAATTTAGCGTGTATTTATGGATTACGCGGTAATAAAGACGCTTGCTTAAAAGCCCTGGAAAATGCCAGAAACAAAGTCACCTTGCCGGAAGCCAGTGAGATGCTTAACGATCCAGATTTGGCCAGTGTTAAAGGACAAGAATGGTTTGTAGAATTTATGGAAACGTTAAACAAAAAACCTGAAACTGAAGAGGTGGTTGTCGAAAAACCGTCAGCGAAATGGGTTGTTGTCGAAAGAAAACCGGCTTCTGAAGACGCTGTCACGGAGCAACAAGTACTTGCTGAAGCGAGTCCTGTGGAAGAAGCTAAATAACACTCTTAAGCATTTGCGCTTGTTTGAGGGCGGCTAAAATCCCTGATAACCCCACTTGCTGAGGTTATAGAGGGATAGGCGTACGAGACTGTGAAAGTATTCT
>JAYTJI010000348.1:0-5946 GCA_043731245.1 Methylococcaceae bacterium
GTCGATCCCTTGACCGATACCTTGTTGGTTCGGGCTTCTCTAAACAATGGCTCCGGCCTGCGCCCCGGCCAATTCGTCAGTGTCCGCATCCTTGTTGAAGAACGCCCGGATCGTTTGGCGGTGCCGATTGAAAGCATAGTAACCAGAGAAGGAAGTATTGTGATTGCTATCGTTGACGGTGACAATGCCAAACAGAAGACCATCAAACCCGGCTTGCGGGATGGCAATCTCATTGAAGTATCGGGTGAGGGTTTACAGGAAGGCATGGCTATTGTCACCCAGGGCGTTTACGGCTTGCCCGCTGAAGCGCGTATCCGGGTACTAAAGTGATCATTCAACCCGCACTCTCTAGCCAGTCCTCCTTTGCTATTCGTCACGGTTTGTCCATCGCCTTTCTTTGTGTCGCACTGTGTCTGGCCGGTGCCTATGCAGCGCTGGGCATGCCTTCATCAATTTTTCCGCAGACTAATTTTCCGCGTGTGGTCATCCTGATCGACAATGGCGTGATGCCAGCCAACGAAATGATGGCGACTATCACGCGGCCGGTCGAAGAGGCCATGAAAGACATTCCCGGTGTGCAAACGGTACGCTCTAAAACCGGACGTGGTTCGGCGGAAATTAACATATTTTTCACTTGGAAAACGGATATGGTGCAGGCGGAACTGTATGTGCAAGGCCGGCTTGCGGTTGTGCAGAAAACACTACCGGTCACGGCGAGTTCGGCAGTTTGGCGGTTGACTTTTGCCGCTTTTCCGGTCGTCGGTATCAGCCTGACTGGTTCCAAGCACTCGCTCACTGAACTGTGGGAAACTGCACGCTATACCCTTCAGCCCCGTTTGCTACGCATACCTGGTGTGGCTCGTACCGGCATAGTCGGTGGCCGCGCACCGGAATATCACGTCATTGTCGATCCTCTGCGCTTGCAAGCCGTGAATTTGAGTCTTATTCAAGTTAGCGATGCACTGGTCAGAAACAATCTGGTCGCACCGACCGGTATGCTGGAAGAAGATTACAAGCTTTACCTGACGGTGGTTGATGGTCGCGTTCATACTATCGAGGACATTGAAAATCTGACTGTTTCAGTATCCGGCAATGCGCCAGCCGTGGGTGGCTTGCCGCCGATTGCGACCAGCCCCCATCCCATTCGCATCAAGGATTTCGCACGCGTTGAACGTGCCCAGGAACCAATTTTCAATGTCGTTACGGCTAATGGGGTCAATGCCGTTCTGCTCAATATCTATAGTCAGCCGGACGGCAGCACGCTCGATATTGCCAAGCAGCTGAAACATGAACTGGAAATTTTAAAGAAGTCTTTACCGCCGGGTATGCAAGCAACTGTGTTCTATGACCAGTCACTGCTAGTGGGCGATTCCATCCAGAGTGTTTGGGAAGCCATCATTTTGGGGCTGATTCTCTCCATCGCCATTCTTTATGTTTTCCTTAAGAACTGGGGTGCGACGTTGATCGCTGCGGTGGTGATTCCGGCAACTGTATTAATGACCTTGCTTGCTCTGCGCGTCATGGGACAGGGCTTTAATCTAATGACTTTAGGCGGGATAGCGGCGGCCATCGGCCTGATTATCGATGATGCCATTGTGGTTGTGGAAGCCGTGCATGCAAAAATCGCCACTGGCGTGCAACGGCTTGAGGCAGTGACACAGGCGTTGGGAGAAATCTTTCGGCCTTTGCTGGCTTCGACGCTGACCCCGGTGGTGGTATTCATACCGCTGGCCTTTCTGGATGGTGTCGCCGGCAGCTTTTTCCGAGCCCTGGCATTAACTATGGTAGTGTCCCTTTTGACTTCACTGTTATTAGCAGTCACGCTCATTCCGTCGTTGGCAGTCTGGTGGATGCCGACTGGCGGGCGTTTAGCCACCCAATCGGCAGACTCTCATATCCCTCCTTCCAAAAAGGCAGGACGTTTAAGTTGGCTTGAGCGCCTTATTAAAGCCTATGAAAAGGTATTGCGCACGGCACTAAAGCAGGCAAGTAAAGTTTTGTTAGGCTGTGCCTTGATATTGGCACTGGCAATCTGGCTTTACGGACGATTGGATAGCGAGTTTTTGCCCTTTATGGATGAAGGTGGTTTTGTGATTGATTACCATGCGCCTTGGGGTACCAGTTTGACTGAAACCGACCGGCAACTGCGGCAAGCTGAAACTATTCTGAGGGCCACCCCTGAATTGGAAAGCTATTCACGGCGCACCGGTGCGAGATTGGCTTTGGGCATTTCACAAGCGCACAAGGGTGATTTTTTGGTCAAATTAAAATCGCAACGTCAAAGACAAACCGATGAGGTTGTTGCCTTACTTCGTAAGCAGCTTAATGCCGCCGTACCCGGACTGCATTGGGAATTTGCCGGTATTCTCGGTGACCTGATCGGCGACTTGACCTGGTCGCCGAAGCCAATTGAAATTAAACTGTTTTCGACAGACGTTGAGTGGCTCAAGCAAAAAGCCCCGCAAATCGAAGCCAAGCTTGGCAAAATACCGGGCGTGGTTGATACTTTCGATGGCTTGGAAACCACCGGCCCTTCATTGAGTTTGCGGGTACGCTATGCTGACGCCCAACGCTTCGGGCTGACGGTTAACGATGTCGCATTGACGGTTAGCACTGCCATGCTTGGACAAAAAGCTTCTTATGTATTGGAGGGCGACCGCATTATTAATATCCGCGTAAGAATGAACGCCGACACCACCGGCCAGATTGCTAACCTGCGCGAATTACCGTTACGCTCTTTAGATGGCAGGGCTGTAAAGCTATCGCAAGTGGCAGAGATTATCACCGAACCTGGACAACTGGAATTACACCGCGAAGACCTGAGGCAACTGGTGGCTGTTTCCGCCCGTCTGGAAAATCGTGACCTGGGCAGTGCCATCTCGGAAATTAAGGCTAAACTCAATCAGGATCAAACGCTACCGCCGGGTGTTCTGGAGTTTGGCGGTCTTTTTCAGCAACAACAGGAGTCTTTCCATAACCTGCTAGTGGTGCTGTTGGCCTCCCTATTCCTGGTGTTCACCGTATTGCTGATTGAATTCCGCTCGTTTTATGAACCCATCGCCATTGTGTTCGGCTCCTTGCTGGCCTTGTGCGGCACTGTCATGGCTTGGTATCTGACCGGCACTTCGGTCAATATCGTTTCCTTATTGGGTGCGATTATCGGTATTGGCGTGGTGGCAAAAAACGGTATTCTTATGCTGGATTCAGTCCACCGGTTTGAGTCGCAAGGTAAAAATCTGGCAGATGCTCTGGCTGAATCAGGGAGTCGGCGTTTGCGCCCGGTGTTGATGACGTCACTGGCGGCGGCGTTGGGTCTATTGCCATTGGCTTATGGTATCGGTGCCGGATCGGACATGCTTAAACCCTTGGCTATTGCCGTGATTGGAGCGCTGACCCTTTCTGTGTTACTGTCCCTGGTCGCCACGCCTACGGTTTATTTTGTCATGCGGACGTTCGGAAAAAAATCGATGGCATAAACTAAAAAAATCGTATTACTGATTAACTTGGCATTTGAACATGAAGTTGACAAAACTGCTTGATAAACAGGAAATAGCTATGTCTACCAAGCATCAAGCAGTTATATAAGGGTTTTTGAAAAAATTTATTAAAGTCTGTTTTTAAGTACACTGTGGTATTATATGCGGTTATTTCCCCCTTAATTCGGCGTTATTTATTTTATGATTAAACAGCGAACTTTAAAAAACACCATAAGAGCTACTGGTGTAGGGTTACATACAGGCGAAAAAGTGTATTTAACTTTACGCCCGGCTGAACCTAATACGGGAATCAGGTTTCGCCGTGTGGATTTGGATATTCCTGTCACTATTCAAGCAACACCGAAAAATGTGGGTGAAACTGTATTATCAACTACGTTGGTTGCAGGCGATGTGAAAATCTCAACCGTAGAACATTTACTTTCGGCTTTTGCGGGGCTTGGGATAGATAATGCTATCATTGATGTCAGCGCCCCAGAGGTTCCTATTATGGACGGTAGCGCCGGGCCTTTTGTGTTTTTGCTACAATCTGCAGGTGTTGAGGAACAGGATTGTCCAAAACAATATATTCGCATAAAGCGTAGCATTAGGGTTGAAGATGGCGATAAATGGGCTTCTTTTGATCCATTCGAGGGCTTTAAAGTAACGTTTACGATTGATTTTGAACACCCGGCTTTTGAAGAGCATGTAAAAACAGCCACCATGGACTTTTCTTCAACAACTTTTGTTAAGGAAGTAAGTCGCGCCAGAACCTTTGGCTTCATGAAAGATATTGATATGCTCAGAGAAAACAACCTTGCTCTGGGCGGAAGTCTTGATAATGCAATTGTGGTTGATGACGATAAAGTCCTCAATGAAGACGGCCTGCGTAGTGCGGATGAGTTTGTTAAGCATAAAATTCTTGATGCGATAGGCGATTTATATTTGTTGGGGCATAGCTTGATTGGCGAATTTACCGGCTATAAATCGGGGCATGGCTTGAATAATAAATTGCTGCGCACTTTATTAGCCGACACAGATGCCTGGGAAAAGGTCACTTTTTCTGATGAAGATGAGGCGCCAATTTCTTTTATGCGTTCCGCGCAAACTCCCAGACCCGCTGAATAAGTGTTTTAAGTTTTACTGGAAAGCCTTTCCAGTGTTGTGCTTAGTTTTAGCAGTGCCAACTTCAGTTCATTATCCGAAACGCTCAGGCTATCGTTTCGGATAAGCGCTATTTTTTCTATGGAAGGTATTTTGGCCTTCCGTTTAGCACCCAAAATCAATCCTGATTGGCCCGCAATAATCTTGACTTGCATAATCTCAACTGGCGTTCGTGTTAGCGGTGCAATAGCTGCAAGAACAACGCTGTTATAAAAGCGCAGTTGTGATGCCCATGCGGCAGAATCCGTATAAATCAGTAATTTTTTGTCTCGTATAAGGCAATGACGAGCCTGTTTTGCTAAGCTTTCAGGTAAAACCGTTTGGATATGCTGCAAAATTCGTTGTTGTTGCTCAATCTGGCTATAAAAATAGGCCATTGTCCTGTTTTGGAACGACAAAGACACTTTAAATGAGAGTGGTTTTTGGGGCATGGATTAAGACTGGCAATAGTTAAAACGGTATTTCAATGGTATCACGAAGGATGCAAAGCTTGTCGATAGCAAAGCCGAAGGGATAATAAAGAAAAATAAAACGCCGTGTTCCTTACGCTCTTTGTGATGAGTTAGGCGCTTGTTGCTGTAACTTCTCACTTACCGCAGGTGATAATGGTAGAGGTGGCGCAATCATTCCGTTGTATATCGCCTTTGTTTTAGTGATTTTCCGTAAATCTCACCTTGAGTGGCTTTTAATGTAATTGTGCTGTGTTGTAGTTTGCTACGGCTTACAAATAGTCTATCTTCGCTTGCGGGTAAACTGTTGCCGATTGAAACACTTCAAACGGTAGAACAGTCTGGTGGGCAGTCACATACTTATTGCATCTGCCGCAGAATGGTGGGCAAAAAACCTCTCTCCCTTAATGAAGATGAAAAGTACTTTCTCATCTTCACCAATACTCAATCTGGTCGGGACAAAAATAAATTATGGTATTCAAGTGAATGCTACCAAGCATGTAATACTATAATGCAGTGTCATAAAATTGGTAGCAGGCCAAAGCCTGTTTACTTAATAAGCTGAAGTTTCCCAGTTTTTGTGCGCGTGACGTATAGAGGGAAACCACACAAGTTGGGTTTGCTGTAAATTACGCAAACCCTGCATTAAATCTCTATCCGGTGTAACCAGCGTGATTGGCTTTGTTTAAAAACTGGGAAACTTCAGTGGCTATAATTATTACGCCCTGCTACTATGCCTACCGTTGAGGATTTATGTCTAACTAGTGCCTGACCGAAAACGCGACCTTCCAACCGGCCCCTCATTTTTGTCGGCATTCCATCGCCGCCCGACCCCCTGTTTTTCTGAAAAACTGCCTTTG
>JAYTJI010000349.1:0-3512 GCA_043731245.1 Methylococcaceae bacterium
ACAGCTGGCCAAAGAAGGGCGTTTTGATTATTTACTGATTGAATCTACCGGTATCGCAGAACCCATGCCGATAGCCGAAACCTTTACTTTCCGTGATGAAGAAGGCGTTAGTTTGGCGGATGTTTCCAAACTGGACACGATGGTGACGGTGGTGGATGCGGTCAACTTCATGCGTGATTACCAGGAAGCACAATCGCTGAAAGACATCCATGCCGAGCTGGGCATGGATGACGAGCGCAACATCGCCGATTTGCTGGTAGATCAGGTTGAATTTAGCAACGTTATTCTGATTTCCAAAGCCGATCTGGTGTGCAGTGACGAGTTGGCCAATTTAATAGCCATCCTAAAATCTCTCAATCGCGATGCCGATATTATTCCGATGGTGATGGGGCAGGTGCCTTTGCAAAAAATCCTCAATACCAGTCGTTTTAACTTTGAGCAAGCCGAACAAGCACCCGGTTGGCTGCAAGAAATGCGCGGCAGCCATGCCCCGGAAACCGAAGAATACGGTATCGCCAGTTTTGTGTACGCCGCTCGCAAACCGTTTCATCCTGAGCGTTTTTACGATTATTTGCATCGCGACGATTGGAACAACGGCACTTTGTTACGTTCCAAAGGTTTTTTTTGGCTGGCATCAAGGCCTGAATTGGTGGGCAACTGGTCGCAAGCAGGCGGCACCCTGCAACATGGCTGCGCCGGTCGTTGGTGGGCATCAATGCCAGAAGCAGAATGGCCGGAAAGTTATGTCGCAGATATTCGTGCCAATTGGCAAACTCCGTTTGGCGACTGCCGTCAGGAGTTAGTGTTTATCGGCCAAAATATCGACGCTGACAAAGCGCGTCAGGAATTGGATCAGTGCCTGTTGAGCGATGATGAATTATCTGAGGGTACAGAAGTTTGGAAAACCTACCAGGATAACTTTCCGGCCTGGTTGGCTGATGAACACGCTTGATCAGACTATTCATATAGTTGGATCGTTGTTGTTGGTTTGCTTGGGCATGTTATCGCTGCGGATTGAAGGTAAACGGTTTAAACAGATTGTTGCCGGTGCCTTCATTTTAGTGCTGTCTGTGCTATTAGCCGATGCGGTTATACATCTACTCCCCAATGCTATTGCCGGGTTCATTTACGGGGCACACAAACATTATGTCCCAAGAAACTTTCTAGCGATAAATAACCATGAACCTTTCAATTGAAGTGATTGCCGGTGCTATTGGCGCCAGTTTTCTCGTTAGCCTCACCTCTTTATCAGGCCTGTTTGCACTATGGATTGAGCCGGAGCGTCTTAAACGCATTATCCCTTATTTGGTAGCACTGGCGGTGGGGGTGTTGTTGGGCGATGCGTTTATACACCTGATTCCAGACGCGGTTGCCAGGCAAGGCTCCATCTCCACGGTATGTTTAACGGCGTTACTGGGGATGTTTTTATTCTTCGTGCTGGAAAAACTGGTGCGCTGGCGGCATGACCATCACATTAACCTGCCCGGTCAACAAAATGATATTCGCCCGATTGCCAAGATGAATCTGATAGGTGATGCCGTGCATAACTTTGTTGATGGCATCTTAATCGGCGGCAGTTTTATCGTCGATCCGGTTTTGGGTTTTACCACTACACTGGCGATTATTGCCCATGAAATCCCGCAAGAAATCGGCGATGTTGGTGCGCTGGTTTATGGAGGTTACCCACCTGCTAAAGCGGTACTCTACAACTTTTACTGTTCGCTGACGGTTGTCATCGGCGTAGTATTTACCTTGCTATTCAGTCAAGTGGCGGAATCTTCGCTGGTGTTTTTGCTGCCGATTGCCGCCGGCGGATTCATCTATATTGCCGCCACCGACATGATTCCGGCACTACATGAGCATTCCAATATTACCCATCTGGTCGGGCAAACAATTATCTTTGGCTTAGGGATTGGCTTTATGCAATCCATCATCGTTCTTGAACACATTTTACTCAGTCAATAAGGCAAGACATGGTCGCTACCGCACAACATTTAATAACGCCAGTTTATTCCCGTGCTTATCACTCTAATAACTTGGCTGATTTAGCCCAGATTTATCAACCCGTCATCAATCTTTGCGTGGTAGAGCGTCAAGTTGACAATGAGCTGAAAAGCTTTGTTGGGCATTTGTTAAAACTCCCCAATCCAGTCAGTTTCATTGAATGCATTGATTTTGCATCATTCAATTTCTTTAGCTTGCTGCCGCAAATAGGGCATTTACCCGGTTATCGCGCCTTTTGCAAAGATGTGGCGTGTTTAACGGCAATCTATCGTGATTTATTCGAACTGGAGCGGGCTGGCTTGCGTTTGCGCACGTTGGATCACGCGATGTGTCCCAAATTTCATGTCGACTCAGTGACCTGCCGACTGGTTTGCACCTATGGAGATGTTGGCACCGAATGGCTGGATGATGCTTATGTAGATCGACGCAAACTGGGTAGTGGTTCTGGCGGTTTAAGCGATGATCTCTCAGGTCTGATTATGGATACGGATGCCATCCAAAGCATACCGGCTTATGCAATTGGTCTACTTAAAGGCTCATGTTGGGAAGGTAATGAGCAACATGGCGCGGTGCATCGCTCGCCGCAGTTAACGAACAACTCCCCCAAACGTCTGTTATTGACGCTGGATTTTGGCTAATTTTACTGCTTATTTAACAAGAGCCCCAGGATCAATACATGTTTTTTCATAAGCTTGAAACGTTTGCACGGCAATATCGCCGGTTAATTATCGTATTGATAACGGTTATTGCGGTCCAACTCTTGGAGTTAATCTTACTGCATTATAAATACGATATTTTTACAGGCGGATTTTTGCAGCCTTTTACCTATAGGACTTTTCCGGAAAAGGTAGCTTTTATTGCGTTTTCATTTTGGTACGATTCCGCATTAATTGGAATACTGGCTGCTTTCTGGTTTTTTGTGACTGACAGGCTTAATAAATATGGCCTGATTATTTATTACAATTTCATTGTCGTTATTTTATTAACAATGGGTATCTGGCTGGCGCTGAAATTTAAGGTGTTATCGTACTTCAGCGATGCCATCAATCTTCAGGTTATCAG
Organism: Methylococcaceae bacterium; assembly: GCA_043731245.1. GTDB lineage: Bacteria > Pseudomonadota > Gammaproteobacteria > Methylococcales > Methylomonadaceae > Methylobacter_C. Next base: position 3,067 of record JAYTJI010000349.1, read on the forward strand.
CAATCTGGGTGCCGGAAGTTTGCAGGAATCCCTACTTTATGCCAGTAATGAAATCGGTTTATTTGCCGGGATCATAGCCGTTGTATCGGTTTGTTTGTTTATTATTGTCAAATGGCTAAAGCATAATGCCTTTATTTGCCGTATTTTTGAGAACGATGTTGAACATGGCAGTTATAACTGGCTGCTCATTTTTGTCGTAGTATCAACATCTCTCATAACATTATTCATATCCGAAAATCCTTTTTTAAGGTATGGCCTGGAAAAAAAGACGTCCTATCATCTGATTAGCCGGGGCCTGGACAAATTATCCGATATGGATTTAGATGGCTTTGGCGTTTTTTCGTATCCCAAAGATAAAGCGCCTTTGACTGCCGATGTGTATCCAGGCGCATTAGATATTCCCGGCAATGGAAAAGATGAAGATGGCTTTCTGGGCGATGCGATAG
>JAYTJI010000350.1:0-1999 GCA_043731245.1 Methylococcaceae bacterium
GGAACGCATCCATTTCAACAAGTGGGACAACAAACTACGGGCGGCGAGGACGAATAACAAGCCCAGCACCCACCAGGTGACAATCCAGCGATAACTGGAGCCGAACCAAAACTGCAACCGGATCAAGGCAACTATGGAAATGACCGATACTATCGCGGTTACCCAAGCCCTGACGATACGTGCAATTTCCCCACGCATGGCATCATTGCGCCAAGGGCGATAAACTTGGCCGAATTCAAAAAAGATGATGGCTGCCAAAACGCCCAGGGCAGTCACTATGCGATAATCCTGATCAATGACTGACTGGCGTAACCAGAAATAATGGGAAACCCAAGCGGCTGCACATAGCATGGCTACGTCAATAAACCGTAACAATAGGATCACCGTGTGTCCATATTGCTTAAAGAGCCCGTTGAAGATATTACCTAATCCAAGTGGCATTTCGCTAAACCCCTATTTTGTTTGTATTCAATGACGGACGGATAAAACCGTGCATCCCCAAAGTCATCGCGATCGGCGTTAGACGCAAGTCGCTACGATTGGGTTAAAGAATACAAGGGGAAGATGAGAAGAAAACTGGCGGTTTGATTAAGATTTGATGAAAGTGGAAGCGGTTTTGGGTACGGTGTCTAATGTGGAAAATAGATGAGTCGTCATCAATATGGGTTTGGATGCCCAGTGTTGAAAAATGGTGTCCCGTAAGCCTTCCGCGATTTACATACGGCTTCGGTAATAATCCACGACCTGCCACTGCGAAATAAGCTTTTAAAGGCTCTATGTAATTTACAGTGGGTAAATATGCGAGGCTTAGCCCAACATGAGGCGAGGCTCAACCGAAACCCGTAATATGTAATCCAGGCGCAATAAGCGATAGCCGTATTGCGCCCGGATGTTGGGCTTCCCTCTAGCGCAATACGCTGCTGTTATTGCGGTTTACGCCTTATGTTGTTTATTTTTTAAACAACAAGGTAATAAACTGCCTTTAAATTGTTGTGAAGTTGAAAGCCGTATTATTTGCGGGCACCAGCTGCGCTATCGGGCGTGTCCAAAATACGGTTTAGCATGTGGGTCTGTTGCGATGCCCTATCGGCTTGAGTTAAGTCGATCATACCTTTAAGTGCTGTAAAACGTTTTTCAGCTTCAGTTAAGTCTTCTGTTGCTTTAGCCAAATCACCAGCTTGTACAGCTGTTCGCGCTTTTTTCAAATAATCGTTGGCACGGTTCCGGTTCCGGTCAAGTTTATCATTAGCATTGATTTCTTTACTTAATGCTAATGCGTCTTTGATAGTGCTTACGATGAGATTGTCACTGTCTTTGTCTGTGCCTGCTGCGCCACCGCTGTTTCTTAGCTGAATTTCTCCCAATGCTTCATTCACTTTACCTAAAGTAGCATCAATCCCTTCAATTGGTGTCATTCTATTGTACATACATGCCATACCCAAACAAACGGCAGCAGTAGTCGAAAAAGATCCTAAAGAAAGTGCCAATGTAGTAGCTACGACAGCGCTTTTTAATAATTTCATGTAATGTATACCTCGTTGTAGTTATTATTATTAGGTCTGCAACTTCCTAGATATTAAGCATATTTAATTAGTTACACGACAATGTGAACTTTATCATAACTCTTGTGAATATTAAATGAATTAACTCGGTTCTAGGAATTCAGAGCATCTCAAATAAAAGCAATCAACATTTATATCTCAGCGTTCAGCGGCTCCTTTATTGCAGTTGTCTTTTGGTTCAAGGATCAACGCAATCTCTGCTTCTACCTCGGCTGTGGTCTCAGGAATTGTTAGCGATGAAATCAAATCTCTACTGACGTTTGGGAAAGTTGTTACTTTTCGATTTAAAATGAACTCCAAAACTTTAGTTTATTATAGTCGTTGCTTTATGCTCAACACCGCCGACTCAATATCCAACTCAAAGGGTGCAACCCCATGAACCAGAACTACTATTCCTTAGATGATGATAATCGCTTCGTCATTGACCAGTACAACGA
>JAYTJI010000351.1:0-2049 GCA_043731245.1 Methylococcaceae bacterium
GGGATTGTTCAGGAAGGCATTAAACGCACACCGCTAATTTTGCGTGGTCGCAGCAATACCGCTAATTTTGATAATTTGCAAATAACCCTGCCGAACGGCGGGCATGTGCCGGTATCGGCCATTGCCAAAATCGAAAAAGTAGAAGGCGTGGTGTCAGTAGAACGGGAAAAGGGGCAACGTTTTGTGGTCATCAGCAGCAATGTACAAAATCGTGATTTAGTCGGCTTTGTCGATGAAGCCCGCAAAACCGTTGCCGAAAAAGTCAAACTGCCGACAGGCTATACCGTTGAATTTGGCGGCCAGTTTGAAAATCAACAGCGTGCAGCGGCGACACTGTCACTGGTTGTGCCGATTTCATTAGGCCTGATCTTTTTGCTGTTATTTTCAACCTTTGGTTCAGTACGTCAGGCCGTGCTGGTGTTATCAAACATCCCGCTGGCAATGGTCGGCGGTGTTTTCGCGCTGTGGGGTTCCGGCGAATATTTATCCGTACCTGCATCCGTTGGTTTTATTGCCTTGCTGGGGATCGCAGTGCTCAATGGCGTGGTGATGGTGAGTTATTTTAACCAGCTCAAGGCCACCGGTATGGAGTTGGTTAAAGTGGTGACGCTGGGTTCTGCTCGGCGCTTAAGACCGGTATTGATGACTGCGAGCATCGCCGCCTTTGGTTTGATTCCGCTGTTGTTTGCAACCGGCCCCGGCTCTGAAATTCAGCGTCCCTTAGCCATAGTGGTGATTGGTGGCCTGGTATCTTCCACTTTTTTAACCTTATTTTTATTGCCGATCTTGTTTAAATTATTCGGCTTGCCCAAGGAGATTGAGCAATGAGCAGCACAGAGTATTTGGTTACCCTCAACATTCCGCCCAGTCTTGAAGAATTGATGGTTGACAATCTTTTGTTGCTGGAATCAGAACATGGTTTCAGCAGCTTTCCGGTCAACGCCCATCATCATGTGAACACAGGCCTATCACTAGCCGAACAAGTGACAGGGCGTCAGAAACGAATCCGCTTCCAGATGTATGTGCCGGCTGAAGAATTACCTGCATTATTGACGCAGTTACGCGAGGATTTTTCCGGTTCAGGCATTCAATACTGGGTATTGCCAGTCATTGAAAATGGGGTGATTTAAGGCGAATTTATTTACTGATGTTACGCACATAAATCTAAAAACCAATGCGTTACAAACTCATCCATTTGCTACAGCCATTGATTTTACTGCTAGCCTGCGCAACATCAGATATTCTTAGGTAGTTCAATATTATGCGGTTCATATAATGAGCAAGCGGTTCTAATGAACCATAAAAATTGGTTCTTTTCAGCCTTTAACTTAGCGCCAGTGCTGTCAATTTTATTTATTGTCCGCATTACTTATTGATAATATTTAAAATTATTTTTATTTTTAACATGGCATGAAATATGCCTTACTTTATTTAGGTGCTCGCAAAGAAAGCAAAGTTTAAATAATAACAGTGAACATTCTTTAATAACGGACAGAAACTTAACTTGATTAAAGAAACGATACATTCCGAAAAATCAGCTTCAACATAGGCAAAAGTTAAGCAATTACTGACTGATTTAAAAAATAAAATCATACACTCTAAAAATAAGCGGCTGTAATACCACATGGATCTTCATTTGAGGAGCCACTTCCAACACGATATCGAGTCGATCTTATGTTCCTTGAAAAATCCTATGAGCCTCTTTAACAGTTATACAAATCAGGCACTCATTTTGATCGGTTTGGTTACTTATGTTTTTCCAGCCATAGGCTGGGCACAACAGAATTTATTCAATGTTCCTTCTTCGGAAATTACCGAAAAAAATAAGCTGTTTTTTCAACAACAGTTCAATGTATCTTCTGTTTCTGGTACTGGCAATACGACGCTTGATTACGGCTTAGGCCATGATCTTGAAATTGGCATTAATCTTTTTAACTTAGATTTGTACCCATCTAACGGTTATTTGCAAAATCCCCACTTGTTATTTAATTTTCAGAAAGGTTTGAAGGTTACTGAAAGTTATAAAATGAGTTTTGGCACTCAAACGGG
>JAYTJI010000352.1:0-2406 GCA_043731245.1 Methylococcaceae bacterium
TTTCACCCGCCAAAATGACTGGAATGGCTTGTTCTTGGGCATCTTTGAGTTCTACCCAACCCGACTGCCAAATCCAGCGTTGTATGCGCTCATCAAGTAGCGAAAAACTATTTGATGTATTGTTAGAGTTGGAAACTGGCAAGCTCATCTTCCTCTTCTGCCGCTGGGTCTTCAAGCAGTGTTAGCGAATCGCCCTTATCAACAGCGACATTAATAGTCCCAAGCAAGCCCTGCCAATCTGCATCCGAATTTTGTTCCAAGACAGCAAGTAAATTAATAAAAGCGGTAATGGTATTTCTGGGCGTTTGAAAATACGCCTCGCCGATGCGCTTATGACAATGTGTCATAAATGCGTGTAAGGCTTCATCAGGCAGAAGGTATTTAGCAGGATCACCATAAGCATAAACGTGGCGTATTTTGTCCAACAAAACAAAAAAATCTTCTGGAGAAAGACGGGCAAGTCGAATGACCGGGCCTGAAAAATCAATATAACCGTCTTTGGCAAAGCTGTTTTCCGCTAAACGTGATTGTAAAGCGGGATAACTGTAAAGACCCCGACGGGTATCGAGTAGAAATTCAGGTGTGCCACCTAAAATAAATCCCAAACCTTCGGCAGACCCTTGTAAGGAGTCATTTAGAATCCGTAAAATCTGTTCGTAGTTGGCATTGCGGGCTTGAGTATTGGCAAGTTTGTAAAGATTAACCATTTCATCGAGGCATATCAATAAACCGCTATAACCTGCCAGACGTACAAAACGTCCCATTAATTTGAGCTGGTCATAAAATGACGCATCGTCAACAATTGTCCGTACACCGAGTGCAGTACGCGCTTCTGTTTTGGTAGTGAACTCACCGCGCAGCCAGCGTATAGCATCGCTTTTAAGTTGTTCATTGCCTTGCTCGAAACCCTGCCAATACGCAGCAATCACAGCCGCAAAATCATAACCGTTGACCATTTCAGTCAAATGTTCAAGTTTTTGATGAATGGCTGTTTCTGGACTCATGCCCGTAGCCTTGGCTTCAGTTATCGTTGAACTGACAAATTTCTCTACAACACCGGCTAACGCACCGCCGTCTGGTTTCACCCGCGTAGCAAGATTTCTCATTAATTCAGCGTACAATGAACGCGACTGACCACCCGTTGCATGAAGACGCCGATCTGGATTCAAATCGGCACTGGCAGTCACCACTTTTTTTTCCATTGCCACGCTACGCACCAGATTGAGAAAAAATGTTTTCCCTGAACCGTATTCGCCAGTGACCAAGCGAAAAGTTGAACCGCCATCCGCTACGCGTTCAATATCCTTAAGCAAGGCTTCAATTTCTCGCACCCGTCCCACTTGGATTAAATGTTGGCCTGTTCGCGGCACAACACCTGCACTGAGCGATTGAATCACCGCATCTCTGTCTTTAGCTCGGATCGTTGTCACACAGTAACTCCTTTAAAATATCCTGATTAATGTCAATGGGGTCATCCCCTTCAGTAAGTGGCGCATCAAAACTGTCATAAGCCGCTTCGTTGATATGTTCCAATGCGCCATCAAGCATCATGCCGCCATCTGCGGCAATTTCTTCAAGTTCAGTCCTAGACCACTGAATACGCGAGCAAAGTAATTTTATCAAGTCGCTATGCGTATTATCCAAACCCATCAGATTTTCATTATCATCAGTTTGTATTTGAGTAGTTATTAAAGTCTCGGTAGCCACCTCTTGCTCAAATATAGCTACTAGCATGTCGGTCACTTTTTTGGATTCATTTTTAAGTGCGGCGACTCTATTCATGTCTAGTTGAAAGCCAGTGCTAGATTCTGGGGGATTCGGAATGGAAAAGCGGCCGGACTTTGGCAGAGGCGGGCGCACCGTTACAGGTTCATCAGTGCTTGTTCCGTGCAATTTGCCATAAAGCGATTGCACATCAAGATTGAGTGCCTTATAAACTTTTTCCAGAACTTTTACTTCATTTGGCGAAATTTTATTGTCAGCGTATGCAACCAGTACTAAAAAATTCGCCAATACTTCTCGTGCCGACACAGGAAGCGGTTCAACCCGTTTTTTAATAGTTTTGAAATCAGGACGCTCCGCAAGTAGCCAGCGTAAATGGGCATGTAGTCTATTTTTTTCGACGGTTTCCAAATGAAGCCAGTCTTCAATTTGCTGAATCAATAAGTCTCTTTCAGGCCTGCCAACCTCGCCATCTGCCAAGGAAACAACAACGGCAAGATACAATGTCAATGCGGCGGTAGCGTAGCGAGGAGTAGGGGTAATTAATGAACCATTATCAATAAACAGCACAACTTTCGTATCATTGCTTGGCACGGCTCCACCGAATCGAGGGTCGGGTTCCATACCTAAGCCAGCTTCTGCAAGACGATTGATAAACGCGGCTATTCGGGATTTTGTTATGGT
>JAYTJI010000353.1:0-3029 GCA_043731245.1 Methylococcaceae bacterium
GCAGTTTTTCAGAAAAACAGGGGGTCGGGCGGCGATGGAATGCCGACAAAAATGAGGGGCCGGTTGGAAGGTCGCGTTTTCGGTCAGGCACTAAATAGGATGAAACCATGAATTTTTTACCCAAGCTATGGCATTACATAAAAAATATTACTCTTGCCGTTATATTTATCGCAACGATAGCAACCGGCGGTTGGGTCGCCTACAGCTATGATATATCAAAAAAACCTCAAATAGCTGAAAAGCAATTAATCGTTGAAGGTGATAATGCTTTAAATGTTGGGCGTTACGCTGATGCTAAGCGGATTTTTGAGGAGGAGCTTAAAATTAATCCGAAAAATCAGCAAGCTGCGTGGGGTTTGAAAATAGCACAGACTTGGCAGACATTATCTGAGCCGGGATTTAAAGAAACCATTGAGACGCTTCATCAACAAAACCCGAACGATGCCTATGTTAATTTATTTCTGGGTGAGTTTTACGCAGCTAAACAACAACCCGAGAAGGCACTAAAGCATTATGAGCAGGCTATAGGACAAAATCCGAAATTAGCTGAAGCGCATTATTATTTGGCTGTGCTTTATCACCAGCAAGGCAATCACGAAGCTGCGAAGGTTGAATCTTTGAAGGCTATAGATATATCACCCATACAATCACCCGTACATAAATATCGAAACAACCTGGGAACCCTGTACTTCAAGCAACAGCATTACGAAGAAGCTATTAAGGAATATGGGAAAAACAAAGAATATCCACTTTCCGCTCTTGAAAGTGCGAAGATTTACTGGCGTCTTGAGTATCTAAGTCAGGCACTTAGCTATCAAAAGCAGGCTATTGAATGGTTGGAGGATAAAACAATTATGAACAAGCCTGAAAATGAAGAGACGTGGAATTTTGAAATAGCCCCTGGAAAAAACATCAAACTGGTTAAATTAGACGAGAAAAAAAGTTACGCGTACTTTTGCTTATCGGCAAGCCTTTACCTGCAAGGAGATAGGGAAGGGGCAGAAAATGAGGTAAAAAATGTGCATGATTTAAAAATTGTCCGCCAAGCCGTTATTGACGCCTTATTAACAGCTGATTTGGATGCTTTAGTGCAAGCTAATGGTAGTTTCGCTGAGCAGGTTGTGGCTTATAAAGAACTTTATTTGTAGGCTCAGGCCTGGTTGATTATGCTTTTGTATCCTTGTGGTCTTTTTCGGCGAGCTTGCCTATTCGGCAAATAGCCCACTATTAACGGGCTAAGTGATGGATTACGATCCAGTTCCAGAAAACTCGCGACCGCCTGGATAATAGGGGGTAGCGGGGAGAAAGGCTCCTGTTCTGTGGTCTCTTAGAAGTCGTACAAAGATATAAGGCACCTCTCTTGTGCAAGATATTATGAGTGCCCTATTATCTATGTTAGTTAGGCCTCCAACACGTTCACATCCCCCTTTAAAGGCGTCTGCAAAGGAAGTATTGTTAGCCAAGGCACCGGATGTCCCGATAGTATCCAGATATAATCTATCCCATGAGGCGTTATAGTTACAGTACCGTCTAGCTTCCGTAACCGCAGCTACCGGGTTTATGTCACCGCCACTAATAAGTAAATTACCCAGCTGGTCAATCATGTTGGAATTAGTATGTAAATTTAATAAAGGGGTAGCGGTGGATTTTATAATATCCTTAATTTCGACCGGCGTTAAGCAGGATGCCGTTTGTTTCAACATTCCAGCCAATTGGGCCACTACTTGTGTTGCCCCGGAACTCATTAAATTATCGCTGGGTAAATCTCCACTAATACCAGGCAAAGTGTAGGTGCCTTCAAAAGGGACGGTCACGTCTGCGCTAGCTACTGTACCTCTCGCGATTCCTCCTACAGAGTAATTTACGGTAATAGCGCTATCCTGATGGTATTTAAAAGGTTCTACCGAGGTATGATCGTTTCCAGAAGCTTGAACAAAGACAATCCCATCTCGCACGGCTTTGTCAATCGCGTCGCTTAGGCTCTGGCTATTCCCAAACGAAGGGTAGTAAGTGGCAAATGCTATTGCATTTACGCGTTCCCTACGTATGGCCCTAACAGCCGTAGCTAAACTTAAATCGCCTGCGTCAGAGGCTACTGGAAATATGGGTGCGTTAGGATACAGGACGTGTAAGTTGATCATCTCCGTTCCGTGCGTATAGTTCAAAGCCAACCCACCCTCTACTACAGCCTCAGGCTGCCCGAGTATGTCTATTGTGATTCCGTTAGCTAACCGGGAAAGCACACTTTGGTCGATAAAAGTTCGGTTCATTAGGGTGTCGATAACGCCTACCTTAACAGGCGGTCTTGTAGGCAGCATGTTTAAAGAGGCTTGCCAATTTAGCGCACTGATAATTCCCGGGTAGGTAGCGTTAGTATTAGCGGCTGCCCGCACCCCTATCTGACCTACACCCCCATAGATGGCACAGCCGCCGTTTTGTAGTAACGTCAGTTTAAGCAAGCTGGCATTGTGGTCAAGGATACCTTGTAAGGTACGTGTGGCGGTAACCAGCGTAGCCCCGTTAAAAACGAATATTTTGCCTGAAAACTCAGCAAACCGGCTAAAAGCCTCGGCAAGCGTCATTGTCTGTGTGAGTACAACAACCGGATTGGAGCTGGAACCAAAGCGTGGGTACTGGTACACATCCGTAGCGTTCACAATTGCTTGTGAGCCTAGTTCTGTTGTCTTGACAGGGTCTGTTATGGTCAACCCGCCAGAATTTAATTGGGCCGTAAAGTCAGCAAGGGTACACGCTGGTGACTTATTAACAAAAGCGCCCAAAATGTTAGGCCTTGCCTGTGCCGTTGCTATCCCTAGCAATAGCATAAAAAACGTAAACGATCTTTTCATTGTACTATCCTCTTCATTAAGAAATACCCGGTTTTCACTGGGCGGTGGTTGCCTCCTTCAAGGCGTAAAAAAAGTCAATTCCAACTGAAGTTTCCCAATTTTTCGCTGACATAAATATTAGAGAATGCTAATTTTCGAAAAATATTAGCAACTACTAATATGGTTTCGCAATATTTTCGT
>JAYTJI010000354.1:0-1085 GCA_043731245.1 Methylococcaceae bacterium
CGTTCCTGAGCTGATTTACACACGGCATTAATATCATCGCCAATCAACGCCGGAACGCAGGTGTTATAAATAAACACCGCAGGCGGAGCGTAAGTGTCAATCGCCTGTTTGATGGCATGGAACAAACGCTTTTCCGCACGTCCCATAATTATGTCTTGCTCAGTCAAATCGGTGGTCATGCCGATGCGGTATAAATCCGCCCCGGAAGATCGCGTACCCCTGTTATCCCAGGAACTCCCTGCACAGGCAATAGGCCCGTGGACGATATGAGCGACATCGGCAATAGGCAACAAGGCAATCTGCGCCCCGTCAAAAGCACAACCACCCGCCGAAGCCCCCGGTTTGGGCTTGGCACAACCGGACTTTTCCTTCTTGTTATGCTCACAAGCCGGCTCGTCCAGCAGTTCGCCTATGTCTTTTGTTGATTTCATGGTTGCTTGTACCAAATGGCTGTGTTTATTTGGTACAAGCAAACGTTGTGCCATGTTTTATAGCATTGATTTTATTGGCTATTAACAGGAAATGTTTTGTAGGAAAGCTTACAAAGCGGGTAGATGGATATAACAAGCAGATTGATATTGGAGCAATATTGACGGTGCATAGAGACTGGGGCATGAGTCGCAATGTACAAATGTACAATTGTTCATTTTGATGCTATGTTATTTAAAATATATCAACCAAGTCTAGCAGGAGAACCTCATGCGTCTGTCTATTGAAGTAACCCAGGAACAACATCAAAAGCTCAAAGCCGTATCGGCTTTACAGGGTCAGAGCATCAAAGATTATGTCCTGGAGCGTGTTTTTCAACCATTGCCGGAAATAAATGCGGCAAGTGGGGAAGAAGCATTACGCCAGTTGGAAGCGTTTTTGCAACCGCGTGTTGAGGCAGCGGAACAAGGGTTAGTCGTCAACAAGTCTGTGCTAGCCATTTTCGAGGAAGCTCACCTAGAAGAAATGCGCTAACTGAATGCAGCCTTATGTATTAACGCCTTCGGCTGAAGATGACCTCAAAGACATCGCTCGTTACACCCTGAAGCAATGGGGGAAAAAGCAGTCCTTGCAATATGCCAATCTGCTTGAGACGC
>JAYTJI010000355.1:0-1634 GCA_043731245.1 Methylococcaceae bacterium
ATCAATAAAAAAATCATCCAGCAAGGGCAATGATAGGGTTTTGTAGCCGGTTTCCTGCTCTATCGCGTCGAGGACGGCTTGCAGATGCCCGGCATCGGCGGCAATAGCCACAAACCAGAGATTAAACCTATGCTCACGTTCATAATTATGATTAACTTCAGGATAGGCACTGATTATATCGGCAACTGCCTGGAGTTGCTGTTCAGGTACAGCCATCGCCACCAAGGTACTGACACCAATATGGTTAGGTGGAATGATTGGGCCTATGCGGCTGATAAAGTTATTATCGTTTAACTCAGTCAATGCTGATAACACGTCATCTTCACTAACCCCCAGCGCATTGGCAATTTCTTGATAAGGCCGCGAGGATAGGGGGAAGTCACGCTGAAAATCGTTCAGCAGACGTTTGTGTAATGGGGTCAACATCCGTTTATAAACCTGTTTTGTGCGCCCGTGCGCTAAAGAAGATACCGTTGGGTTTTTGGGCGGGCAGGCGGGTGATTTCCTGCAAAGTGTCGGTATCATAAACAACCAGTTGATTGTCATCTCTTACCGCAACCCAGACTTGTTCACCGCGTGGCGTAAATTCCATGTGCAGAACCGCTTTGCCGGGCGTTAAGGTTTTGCTTAAAGATAAGTCTTTAACATCAATAATTTGTAATTGATTGTTATCGGGCATGGCGAAATTGACCCACACTTGCCGCCCATCCGGTCTGGCCATCACAAAAACCGGTTGTCCGGGAACCGGTATCGCTTTGATCAGTTTCCAGTTCTGTTTGTCGATGACTAAAACTTCGTGCTTGCCGATGGCCGGAACAAAAACATAGTCACCCGCTACTGCCCAGCCTTCCAGATGCGGCATTTTATAAACGGGCAGTTTTTCTTCCGTCTTAACGTAGTCGGGTAAGATACGTTTTACGCCGGATTGAGTATTCCATAAATCCAGTAATGCCAGTCCGCTTTCACCAAATAAACCGGCAATATAATAACGGCCGTCGGGCGAAATCAAGGCATCGTAAGGCTGTTTGCCGATATTTTTGAATTTTTTAATAACCGGTTTTTGCGGATTTTTAACATCCAGCATCCAGATTTCTCCTGCATCAAACAGGCTGAAAACGAAACGCTGTCCAGGCGCATCCACCAGCCCGACCACTTTAGAACGTTTGCCGTCACCATAGTCAGCTGGAATATCGGCCACCAGTTCCAGCGTGTCCGAGGAAAACACTTTAACGCCGCCGGGTGTGTAATTGGATACGGCGATTAGCTTGCCGTTTTGAGAAATCGCGCCGCCTATGCTGTTACCTGCCTGAATAATGCGTTTGTCCAATTTATCCTGCAACATATCAATCTTGCTTAAACCGCCATCCCGCCCAAAAATATAGGCGTAACGCTGATCGCGGGAGAATACGACCGACGCATGAGACAAATCGCCCAGCTTGTCGATTCTGGCTAACTGCTTATGTTGAGTGGTATTGATGATGAGCGCGGCCCCGTCTTCGCGTTCAATAACGATGCCTAAATCGCCGGTGGCGCGTAGTTCCGCCAGCGTATTAAATGAGAGGATAAAGCCTAGAATAGGGAGTAGTTTGTTCACGTCGTAATCTAAAAGGAATTTGGGATAAGACACTGTTGGT
>JAYTJI010000356.1:0-4500 GCA_043731245.1 Methylococcaceae bacterium
TTTCTTGCCAGTGCGATAACATAGTCTTCGCTGACATAGCCGGATTCCGCTTTGGTATCCTGGGGCTTTAAGGTGCTGTTTCTATGCTCTACAATGCCCAAAATGCCCCCTGGTTTTAGCGTTTTATACATGGCACTGAATACGGCAGCGGCCTGATCATTGTTCATCCAGTTATGGACATTACGAAACGTCAATACTCTGTCAGCAGATCCATCTGGTGCGATTTGCAAAAATTCCGGTGCTTGTAGCTCTGTTAGCTCAACTTTGCCGTATATCTTGGGCTGTTTGTGCAGTTTTTTAACGAAATTTTCCAAAGCCTTTTTAAAGTAAGGCTGCTCTGCATGGGCTGAAAAATGCGCAGCATACAGTTTGCCTTTGTCCTTTAAATAAGGTGCCAGGATTTCGGTATACCAGCCTTCACCAGGCGATATTTCAACCACGGTCATATTTTCTTTAACATCAAAAAACTCCAGTGTTTGCTGCGGATGGCGATATTTGTCGCGGGCTTTATGTTCGGCAGATCGGTGTTTGCCTGTTAGTGCCTGTTGTAAAGATGTTGCCGCCACGTCCGCTTGTACGGATGAGACGCTTATTGCAAGCATTAATGCCCATAAAATTTTTTTCATTTAAATATCTCACAAAATTACGTATAAAAACGAGTGGTTTAAAAACCGGCTTCTTGCAATGCCAGGAGTCAGTCAGCTTGGTTCTTACGGGTGGGATAAGACCTACGAGGTTTTAAAAACCTCGTAGGTCTTATCGCGGGCTAAAAGTATACTCGGCAAATCAATGCTGACTGACTGCTAGTGTTTTTTTTCATAATTCCAGATTTGCAAAAAACTTAATGTTGCTAACATTAAAAAAGCGACCAAAGTCCAGGCGGGCATACTAAATCCCAAGAATGTCCAGTCTACCTTAGCGCAGTCTCCAGTACCGCTTAACATTAATTTAAGGGTGTCGAATAAAGGAAAGTATTGGAACATGTACGCTAATCCCGGGCCGCACTCAGGTACTTCTGCGGGAGGTAAGTGTTGTAGCCAGACATGCCGGGTTGAGATAGACGCACCTAATAATGCGGTGATTGTGCCCAACACGCTATAACGTGTGACGCCTGTTTGTCCGGGGTTATGTAACCCGGCAATCAAGAATACCAACCCGGTCAATAAAATCGCAAGACGCTGTGAAATACATAAGGGGCAGGGTTCCAGTCCACCAACTAATTGAAAATATGCACCCATACCCAACAAGCCCGCGCAACCTGCGAAGCCTAATAAAAACCAGGTTCTCGAATTAAATTTTAGTGCTCTAAACATAGCCGACCTCTTCTTTAAAATATTTATAACCCAATGCGGGGCCAATACAACTAAAGGAAACCTCTAATAATTGCACTTCGACAGGCTCAGTGCGAACGGTGGTTTATTTAAATCAGTGGCTTATCCGTTCGTGCTGAGCCTGTCGAGGTATGGGCGGATAATTTTTAGAGATTCCCTAAAATATAATCTGCATTTTAGCATTAACCTGCCAGACTATAGAGGGGTTTAACGAGGTATTATTTTTATTGATATTTTGTGAGGATGGCCTCATTAAAGTGTCTTCTTTTTTCACGGCTTTATGTCGGCGTGGGAAAATAGGGCATTTAAATCAAACCAACAAACTAAGGTGGAAATATGGGTGGCGAAGCTGAGCTCCTTTGGGGAGTATTATTTGGTTCGGTTGGGCTAGGTTTTTTTATATATGGAAAGAAACAGGAGCGGCTAGTACCGCTCGTATGCGGCTTGGCGCTGATGGTGTATCCGTACTTTATGCCGAATACCGTTGCGCTGGTTTTGACGGGGGTGGTGTTGATGGCGATCCCCTATTTTTTGCGTGCTTAAGCGCTAAAATCGAGATGATGGTCTAATTATGCCTAAGCACGGCGAGTTTGTGGAGTTTGTTATCGAACAGATGGTATCTATTGGAGGTTTGCGGGTACGCGCCATGTTTGGTGGACACGGCGTTTATCAAGATGACTGCATCTTTGCTATTATTATTGATGACCGGCTGTATTTTAAAACCGACGCCACTACGCGCGGTGAGTTTGAGGCCCTGGGCTTGAGCCCATTTACCTATCTTGCCTGTAGCAAGCCCGTAACCATGAGCTATTTTGAAGCGCCACCAGAAGTATTTGAAGAATTGGAGGTTATGGGCAATTGGGCGCAAAAGGCTTTAGGTGCCTCCAGAAGGGCCAGGGAGTTCAAAAAAGAACCCCGGCGATCACGCAAGAAGGAGTCGTGAAGTAGCTTTAAAACTAGCGGTGGTTACGTGCAGAACGCTTTAACACATCCCAAACCGAACGCACATTAGACTCAGGTTCGGATAACAGCAAAGTCAGGGCAATTTCTTCAATGGCTGCCAGTATGCAGATTACGGCAGCCAATCGAAACGGCCATGCCGGGCCACCGAGAAACATTATATATAATGACAATCCCATTGATGCGGCAGCGATTTTTACCCCCCAGGTGTGGTAACTGGTAAAGCACCCAAACTTGCTAAAGCCAGCAAAGGCCGGCAACAAACAACTGGCGACAATCAAGCCGACAAAAATCAGCTCCCTGCGGACGACATGTGGCCATAACCACCAGCAACCGATAGCGATGGTCAGATAGGTGATGACATCCGCCCAACTGTCCAGAGTAGCGCCAAACTGGGAAACCTGTCCGGTCAACCGAGCGGCTATACCATCTAACAAATCGGTCAAAAAAGCGATGGCTAACAGCACCATAAAAGCAATGCCATGACCTTGCCATGCCAGCCACAATAAGCCAGGGGCGGCTACAAACCGGAAGCCTGTCAGCAGATTGGGCAAGGTCAGTCTGGATTGTTCTGCGTGCTGTTTGCTGATCATAAGGTAAATGAGGCGGCAAGTGGCGCATGATCTGAAAGCATGTGCCAAGGTGAGTGCGCCAGCCGATCACATGATACCGGGATTAGACCCCGATAATAAATCCTATCCATCTGCAAAAAAGGTAACCAGGCAGGGAAGGTTCGTGCATAGCGTCCATGAGTTTGCTGGAAAACCTCTTGCAATCCCAGATGATCATGGAAAAGTCGTCCGGCTTGCCCCAGCCAATCGTTAAAATCACCGGCAACAATCAAAGGTGCATCATGAGGTACATGGCTGTCGATGCGATCACACAATTTCCCTATTTGCAGGCGCCGCTCTTTGCCCATCAAGCCAAAATGAATGCAAACGATATGCACATCCTGATCGCTCTGAGGCAGGCGGATAACGCCATGCAAAAGACTGCGGCTGGCCCAGGGGAATGGCGATACATTGATGTTTTCCCAGCTTTCAAAAGGATACTTGCTTAAAATAGCATTGCCGTGATGTCCGGCATTATAGATCGCATTTTTTCCGTAGGCGAAAAATGGCCAGACGCCTTCGGCAATAAACTCACTGTGTGAGTGATCGGGCCAATCAACCACTTTTTTTTCATGGCGTTGATGTTCGCCTTGCATCTCTTGTAAAAACAGCAAATCGGCGTCAGCGGCTATTAATGCTTCGCGAATCTGATGTAATACAAAGCGCCGGTTGCCCACGTTAAAACCTTTATGAATATTGTAAGTTAATACCCGCAATCCTTTCTCTTTCATAGCCACCCTGGTTATTTTTTATTGATAAGTTTTTTACATCTAATAAGGCTGATTTCTAATATGCAATCTGTAAAGAATCGGCGAAACAAATTCCTCACACAGAAAAAACATCCCGGCAACCCATATAATCTCAATAAGATTAAGGGCCAAGGGTTCTTTTAACAGAAATAACGGCAATAATGATTCGGGTATAGTATCAAGACCTCTCGCTCTGCTGCTCTCAATATTCCCTAATCGACGTTTGATAAAGCTTGCCAGTAAATCTCCTGCCATTGCCAGTGCGCCGAACAATACACCCGTTAAAGGGTGCATGTTAAATAAAATTGCCACAGCCGCAGTTACGAAAATCGCAGAAAACAAGCCTCGCCAGGTTTTGCTGTCGCCAAATAAGCGATAGCCATCGCTTAGATTAAGGCCATTATCCACCGGTCTTGCTAAGCGCTTACCAAGCACTTTATTGATAATTACCGGTGCGCCATTCGCAGCAATAAGCAATAACAAACCTTGGAAAATACAATACCAACAAAATGATAGTAAAGGCATTTCAATATTTCCTCTGATAACTTGAGAGCGGGGAATATGACTATTACTTTAATTTATATCGACCAACTCGCCAAAGCGTTGCCCATATTTTTGTAGTGTTGGCTCAGCTATAAAAGACCCAAAAAAACGGCAACGGTGGCCGTGGAAATATCATTTTTTGTTATTAACAATACCAGAAACAATACCGTAAGTACCATATTTTATGGTTTGATTTCAGCAAAAACAGCCGTCTGCAACGGCTTTAAAAATAGTTTCATAAATGCTGTTTTTTTATTTTCCGTCGAAAAAAACCAAGTTCAACAATTGCCTTGAATATTATGAAAC
>JAYTJI010000357.1:0-2622 GCA_043731245.1 Methylococcaceae bacterium
ACCCTTAACCTATTGTACAAATGACTGATTCAATAAAATTCTGGGCTGTAGTTCCCGCTGCCGGTGTCGGCAAACGCATGAACGCAGATAGGCCCAAACAATATCTGGAGCTTACGGGCAAAACCGTCATCGAGCATACCTTATTACGCTTGTTACAGGCTGAGGTTTTTGCCGCTGTTGCGGTTGCAATTTCAGTAGAAGACCCTTACTGGCCTGGGCTTGAAGTGTCCGCTCATGAACAAATCATTACCGCAGCAGGTGGCAAAGAACGGGCAGATTCCGTACTTTCTGCGTTAAAATCAATACGCGCATTAGCCTCGGATAATGACTGGGTACTGGTGCATGATGCCGCCAGACCTTGCATCACGACGACAGACATACGTCATCTTATTAACTCGTTGGTAAATGATGAAGTAGGTGGAATTCTTGCCTTATCGTCACACGACACCTTAAAAAATGTCCAGGGTAACAGCATAACCGGTACCCTGGATAGAAGTCATATCTGGCGGGCTTTAACACCGCAGATGTTTCGTTATGGCCTGTTAAAAGGCGCGTTGGAAGCAGCGGAAGGCAATCCGGCCATCACCGATGAAGCCAGTGCTTTGGAGTTACAAGGCTTACAACCGAAAATCGTCGAAGGTCGCCCCGACAACATAAAAATAACCCGACCTGAAGACTTGGCATTAGCGCAATTTTATATGGAGCATCAACATGATTAGAGTAGGTCAAGGCTATGATGTACATCGTTTTAACGAAGGCGATCACATTATTTTAGGCGGCGTAAAAATAGACTATGAACAAGGCCTGGAAGCACATTCGGACGGCGATGTGGTGCTTCATGCGTTATGTGATGCCTTGTTAGGCGCGGCGGCATTAGGTGATATAGGCAAGCATTTTCCTGATACCGATCCTGAATTTAAAGGCGCGGACAGTCGCGTATTATTACGTCATGTTTACCGCATTGTGAGGGACTTGGGGTATCAACTGGTGAACGCTGATATGACGATCATTGCCCAAGCACCCAAAATGGCGCCTCATATTGCCGCGATGTGTAGCAATATTGCCGATGATTTGAATGTGGACAGCGATTGCATCAATGTTAAAGCCACTACTACCGAAAAGCTGGGCTTTGAAGGGCGTAAAGAAGGTATTGCGGTACAAGCCATAGTCTTGATTGAAAAATAATAATCAGGCTCTCTCCAAGTCCCACGCTCCTGTGTCGGGACGATGACGGGCTGATTTTTCAACTGTGCCAACATTCGGGAAAAATAGCGATATAAACCAGGCAGTCATTCACTTGCGCTAGACAACTTGGAATAAACCAGCGTGCTTTAAATCACACCCGGTTGTGACAGTTGCACCAATTTTAAAAAAATGTGCCCTGCAATAGTGCGCATTGCTTTGGTTGCTTTAAATATTTGCCCTTTATTTGAAAACTAACAGCGTTAAATATAGCCGCTGATAATGAGCAATCTCATCGGAATATTTAGGCGCATAAATTGCTAGTAATACACAAAGGATCAACTAAAACCGCATAATTCATTATGAAAGCAATCGGCAATCTCAAAAAAATAAACACTATTGATGAAGATGTCCACACGGGTTTTTCCAAGGAAGCGCTAAAACATGCCTTTTTGGATAATTTGTTTTATGTGCAGGGTAAATTTCCTGCATTGGCGACAAAGCATGATTATTCAATGGCCTTGGCTTATACAGTTCGGGATCGTTTACTGCAACGTTGGATCAGTACTGCGGAAACCTATACACGGCAAAAGTCGAGGACTGTTGCTTATTTTTCAGCCGAGTTTCTGCTTGGGCCGCATCTGGGGAATAACTTGCTCAACTTGGGGATTTCGGATGAGGTACGTCAGGCAATATCAGAACTGGGGCTGATTTATGAGGAACTGTTAGGGCAAGAGGTAGAGCCGGGCTTAGGCAACGGCGGGCTTGGAAGGTTGGCAGCCTGTTTTTTGGATTCCATGGCAACGCTGGAAATTCCTTCGGTGGGTTATGGCATTCGCTATGAATTTGGCATTTTTGCACAGGAAATCGTTGACGGTTGGCAGGAAGAAAAGACTGACAAATGGCTACGTTATGGCAATCCATGGGAGATTCAACGGCCAGAATGGGCGGTTGAAGTCAAGCTGGGCGGACATACTGAAAGCTATGTAGATACCAACGAAAATACGCGAGTACGTTGGCTTCCCGGATGGACTATTCTGGGAACCCCCTACGACACCCCAATTCTCGGTTACCGCAACAATACCGCGAACACCCTGCGTTTATGGAAGGCTGAAGCCGCTGAATCTTTCGATCTCGGTAACTTCAACCGTGGCGATTATTATGGCGCTGTTCAGAAAAAGCTGGTTTCTGAGAATATCACCAAGATACTTTATCCCAACGATGAGCAAATTCAGGGCAAGGAATTACGCCTACAGCAGCAGTATTTTTTCGTGTCCTGCTCTTTGCAGGACATGCTACGCATTATGAATGTGCAGAAAATTCCCCTGACGCATTTTCATGAAAAGTTTACCGTCCAACTAAATGACACGCATCCTGCAGTCGCAATCGCCGAGCTGATGCGGTTGTTGATAGACGAACATCAGCTGAGTTGGGACACCG